>SLSG01000239.1 GCA_007130545.1 Bacteroidales bacterium
CTATATCAGGCAGCGGGAATCAGGGGAGGAGCATCCCCTCTCATTTGACGGCTCCCCCGGGGAATATTATTCTGCCCACATTCAGTGGGCACCGAATTCAGCATTTTTGGCAACAAACAAAATCCGGCCGCATGAAAAGCGGACGGTCTATTTTATTGAGTCCTCGCCGCAGGACCAGCTGCAACCCAAACTTCATGAGTTGGAATACGCCAAGCCGGGGGATGCGCTACAGATCAGGCAGCCTTCCCTTTTTACTGTGGCCGAAAGGCGGCAGATCCCTGTAAATACGCAGCCATTTTTACATCAATTCCGGGTCACCAATCCCCAATGGAGGGAGGACAGCCGTGCCTTTACCTTTGAGTTCAACCAGCGTGGCCACCAGGTATACCAGGTGGTAGAGGTGACGACCGGGGGACAGGTGAATATCCTGATCAACGAGCAAGCGGAGACTTTTATCGATTACAGCGGCAAGCGTTTCCGTCACGATGTGGACGACGGCCGTGAGATCGTCTGGGCTTCGGAACGGGATGGATGGAACCATCTGTACCTGATTGACGGCAGCAACGGTAGGGTCAAAAACCAGATCACACGGGGGGAATGGGTTGTCAGGGGCGTTGACCATGTGAATGACAGCCTTCGGACCATCCTTTTCCGGGGGGCCGGCCGGCATGGGGGAGAGGATCCCTACCTGGTCCGCTACTACAAAATTAATTTTGACGGTTCCGGGTTGACGGAGCTTAGCCCGGAAGAGGCCAATCACCAGGCCACATTCTCATCCGACTATAAATATTTTGTAGACCATTACAGCCGCATCGACATGCCTCCGAAAACGGTTTTGCGGCGCAGCGGTAATGGAGAGGTGATCATGGAGCTGGAAGAGGCGGATATTTCTGACCTGCTTGCCGCTGGCTGGCAGACTCCGGAGGTCTTCAAAGCCAAGGGCAGGGATGGGAAAACCGACATTTGGGGCAACATTTACCGGCCCACGAATTTTGACCCCTCCAAATCCTACCCGGTGATTGAAGCCATCTATGCCGGTCCGCATTCGGCACATGTGCCCAAGTCTTTCAGGCCCTATTTCGGACATTTTTCGGCCATGGCTGAACTGGGCTTTATCATTGTGCAGATCGACGGTATGGGGACTTCCCACCGTTCCAAGGCATTCCACGATGTGTGCTGGCAAAACCTGAAAGATGCCGGATTTCCCGACCGCATCCTGTGGATGCAGGCTGCGGCGGAAGAATACCCTTACCTGGATATTGAACGGGTGGGCATTTTCGGCGGGTCGGCCGGGGGACAAAACGCCATGGGGGCCCTGCTGTTTCACCCGGAATTTTATAAGGCAGCCGTGGCTACCGTGGGTTGTCATGACAACCGCATGGACAAGATCTGGTGGAACGAGCAGTGGATGGGATACCCTATCGGACCGCATTACGAGGAAAGCTCCAATGTAGTCAACGCCCACAAACTGCAGGGAAAATTGTTGCTTACGGTTGGAGAAATGGATAACAATGTGGATCCTTCTTCCACGCTGCAGGTTGTGGACGCCCTGGTCAGGGCAGGCAAGGAATTTGAATTCCTGATGTTCCCCGGACAGGGGCATGGATCAGGGGGTCAATACGGGGAACGCAGGAAACGGGACTTTTTTGTCAGGCACCTTCTGCACATGAAGACGCCCGACTGGAACCTGGTGGAAACAAAATAATTATATTTATCTTACTACCAACCAAATACAAAGGAGGAAAACAATGCATAAATTGCTGATCTTTCTGGCCGCCACAGTCATGGTCGCCTGCCAGTCTACCGGTGAACGGGAACGGCTTGACGGACCGCCCCAGGAAATCGACTTCTACCTGCATGCTTTTGACCTCAAGGATGTGACCTTGCTGGACGGGCCGTTTAAACATGCGCAGGAACTGAACATAGAGGTCTTGTTGAATTATGAACCCGACCGTTTTTTGGCAACTTTCCGCAAGGAAGCCGGACTGGAACCCAAGGCAGAACGATATGGGGGATGGGAAAGTTCGTCCATCGCCGGACACAGCTTTGGCCATTACCTGACAGCTTGTGCGATGATGTACCAGAGCACCGGCATGCAGGAATTCCTTGACCGGGTCAATTATATGGTGGATGAGTTGGCGATCATCCAGGAGGCCAACGGCCATGGGTACATCGGGGCTTTCCCGAATGGGAAGCAGGTCTTTGAAGAGGAAGTGGCCATGGGGGTGATCCGCGCTTCTGCCTTTGACCTGAACGGTATCTGGGCGCCCTGGTATACCCACCATAAAGTGATGGGCGGTCTGCGTGATGCCTATTTTTTATGCGGCAACGAACAGGCCCTGGATGTCGCCCTGAAGTTTGCCGGCTGGATGGAAGGGGTTGTCGGGCACCTGGATTACGAGACCGTGCAGGAGATGCTGATCTGTGAATATGGCGGCATGAACGAAGTGCTGGCAGAGCTTTATGGAATTACCGGCGAGAAACGCTACCTGTCACTTTCCAGGGTGTTTCACGATCATTTTATCCTGGACTCGCTGGCCATGGGCGTGGACATACTTCCCGGAAAACATGCAAATACGCAGATTCCAAAGGTCATCGGTCTTGCAAGACGCTATGAGCTGACCGGAAATACGGAGGAAAAAAGGACCTCCGAATTCTTTTGGGACAGGGTGGTCAACTACCACAGCTATGTAACAGGAAGCAATGCACTCAATGAAAATTTCGGTCCGATCGGACAATTGCGTGACCGTCTGGGACCCAATACCGGTGAGACATGCAATGTATACAATATGCTCAAACTCTCCGATCACCTCTTCCGGTGGGATGGCTCGCCCGTGGTGGCTGACTATTACGAAAAGGCATTGTTCAACCATATCCTTGCTTCCCAGAATCCGGAAAACGGAAGGGTCACCTACCACCTGACCATAGACATGGGGGGCTTCAAATTCTGGCAGGATCCGTTTGCATTCACATGCTGTGTGGGTACAGGCATGGAAAACCACGCCAAATACAATGAGAATATCTATTACCATAATGACAAGGAATTATACGTCACCCAGTTTATTGCCAGCCAGCTGAACTGGCACGACAAAGGCCTGAAGGTGATACAGCAGACACGTTATCCTGAGGAGCAGGGCACCAGCCTGTTGTTTGAAACCAGCGAGCCACTCACGCTGACGCTGCAATTGCGGTATCCGTCCTGGGCTGAAAAAGGAATGGAGGTAATGGTGAATGGTTCGGCCCAGCCGGTTGACGCCCTGCCCGGAAGCTTTGTAGCGATTGACCGTACCTGGGAAAATGGTGACCTGGTAGAAGTAAGGATCCCATTCTCCCTGCGGATTGAAACCATGCCCGATGATCCGGATCGCATCGCCCTGTTTCACGGACCGCTGACCCTGGCGGGCGACCTTGGTCCGGTGGATGACCCCAGGGCATACGACCTGGTATATGTACCATTGATGGTGACAGACGACAGGGATCCGAACAACTGGGTGCAAGCTGTCAACAACGGCCTGAACACTTTTGCAACCAGGGAGGTTGGCAGGCCGCGGGACGTGCAGCTCAGGCCCTTCTATACATACCACGACAGAAGGTATTCCATTTTCTGGGACCTGGCTGACGAGGCTGAATGGGGAGAACTGAAAGCCAGGCACGAGGCCCTGGTGGAGGAAAAGAGGGCGCTGGAGGCACGGACAATCGATTTTTTCCAGCCTGGGGACGTCGCCCACGAAAGAAGGCATTATTTTGAGGGACCGCAGTCGACTGCCCACCGCTTCAGGGACCGCACCTACCGTGTAACACTTGCGAATGGGTGGTTCTCTTTTAAAATGAAGGTGGATCCCAGCCGGCCGAATGCCCTGAATATGGAATACTGGGGTGGCGGTTACCGCCGGGAGAAATCCTTTGACATACTGGTGGAAGGCACCCGGATTGCTTCGGAAGACATTACCGAGGCGCGTGGAGACAAGTTTTTCTTCCTGGAATATGACATCCCCCAGGAACTGACCC
>SLSG01000166.1 GCA_007130545.1 Bacteroidales bacterium
AAACTCCGGATTGGTGACCGTCCATGGATGATCCCATGCGGTATGGTTGGCCACCCAGTCAAGGATAACGTACATGCCCCGTGCATGGATCTCATCCACCAGGTTTCGGAAGTCTTCAATGGTGCCAAACTCGGGGTTGATTCCGGTATAATCCTTCACGGAGTAGTAGCTGCCCAGGCTGCCCTTGCGATTCAGTTCCCCAATCGGGGTGATGGGCATGAACCAGAGAATGTCCACACCCATTTCCTGCAGCCGGTCAAGGTGTGCGGCAAAGGCGTTGAATGTCCCCTCCGGTGTGAACTGCCGTATATTTACCTCGTAAATGTTCGCATTGACACTCCATTCGGGATGGTTCACCTGGCTGGCCCGGGGTTCATCCACGCCGGCCTGCTGACAGGAAACGCCCACCCATCCGACGATGAGGATTACAAATAACAGTCTGAAGTTTGCCATTGGTTTTTTCATTTTGAAAGGGTTTATGGGGTCGGGGTTTTGTTTTTTAAAGGTCAATGGACCGATGCAGGTAGTCGTCTACGTCAAAGGGTTTGGGCTTATAATCCTGGTGAAACAGGCTGGACGAGATCAGGAAGTCGGCCGTGGACCGG
Source organism: Bacteroidales bacterium (assembly GCA_007130545.1). Classification (GTDB taxonomy): domain Bacteria; phylum Bacteroidota; class Bacteroidia; order Bacteroidales; family UBA7960; genus SLSG01. The sequence goes on from SLSG01000166.1 coordinate 606, forward strand.
TTGCAGGCCGTGGGTACATTGTACAGCACGGTGATGCGCAGCAGGGCCTTCACATCCACATCGTGAGCCTGGGGCTGCATGGGATCCCAAAAGAAGACCATCAGGTCGATCTTCCCCTCGACGATCAGGGCGCCAAGTTGCTGGTCGCCGCCAAGCGGACCCGATTTCAGGCGGAGAATGTTAAAGTGCAGGGACTGCCTGGGGTGGTTGGGTTTCTCCTTCTGTGTGTCTGAAGGAAAGGGCTCTTGCACCCCGTCTGCCAGCGTTTCCTCCAGCAGCTTTCCGGTCGTGCCTGTGCATACTATGTCAAGCTTGGCGAGGGATTCCCGGTTCCACCAGGCCCATTCCATCAGTTCCCTTTTGCGGTTGTCGTGGGCAACGAGGGCGATTGTTTTTCGCATATTGGGTTTGTTTTTTATTGTCGGATAAGGGCTTCCCGCTATACCGCCTTTACCAGGAAATAGTTCTTTTTGCCGCGCTGAACCAGGATGTAGGTGCCGTTGATCAGTTGTTCGCGGTCAATTACCTGGTCTTCGCCTGCCTTTGTCTTGTTGATGCCGATGCTGTTCTCCTTCAACGCACGGCGGGCCTCTCCCTTGGATTTCAGGATGCCGGTCTTTTCGCTCAGGAATTCAATAATGGGGATGCCAGCCTCCAGGTCCGTTTTGCTTACTTCCATCAGCGGAACCCCTTCGAAGACATCCAGAAGTACATTCTCCGGCAGGCTTTTCAGGGTGTCTGTCGTGCCTTTCCCGAACAGGATTTCAGACGCCTCGACGGCCATGGTGTATTCCTGCTCCCCATGCACCCTGATGGTAATGTCCTTTGCCAGTGCTTTCTGCAATAGCCTGAGGTTGGGGGCTTCATAATGTTCTTTGGTGAGGCTTTCAATTTCCTCCCGTCCGAACAGGCTGAAGATTCTGATGTAACGCTCGGTGTCTGCGTCGGAACAATTCAGCCAGAACTGGTAAAACTGGTAAGGGGAGGTATAGCGGGCATCCAGCCAGACGTTGCCGGTTTCGGTCTTTCCGAACTTGCCACCGTCTGACTTGGTGATCAGCGGACAGGTCAATGCGAAGGCTTCCCCTCCGACTTTGCGCCGGATCAGCTCGGTGCCGGTGGTGATGTTGCCCCACTGGTCGGATCCGCCCATTTGCAGGCGACAATCCTTGTTCTTATACAGGTGGAGGAAATCGTAGGCCTGGACCAGCTGGTAGGTGAATTCGGTGAATGACAGCCCGGTATCCAGCCTTTTCTTTACGGAGTCTTTGGCGGTCATGTAGTTCACGGTAATGTGCTTTCCGACCTCGCGCAAAAAACCCAGGAAGCTGAACCCGCTCATCCAGTCGTAGTTGTTCACGATCTCAGCACGGTTCGCCCCGCTTTCAAAATCCAGAAACCGAAGCAGCTGCCCCTTGATGGCTTCCTGGTTGTGGCGGAGTTCTTCCTCTGACAGCAGATTGCGCTCCTCGCTCTTGCCGCTGGGGTCGCCGATCATCCCGGTGGCACCACCGACCAGGGCAATGGGTTTGTGTCCGGCCAATTGCAGGTGCTTCAGCATCATGATGGATACCAGGTGGCCAATATGCAGGGAATCTGCCGTGGGGTCAATGCCCACATAGGCCGTAGTCATCTCTTTCAGCATATGTTCTTCGGTTCCGGGCATGATGTCGTGGATCATTCCCCGCCAGCGTAACTCTTCAACGAAATTTTTATTCATCAGGTAGTGGTATATGGATAATTATCCGCAAAATTAGTCACTTTTTCCATACTTTTGAGTGAACCCAGGTCCGACACGCTTGTTATCCTGCCGAGTTGCAGGCATTAAGGATCCGGGCATGTGCCCGGGAGTAATTAATTTCTGTTTTTTTGCATGACTGTTTCTGAAAATAAAATCCTTGTTACCGGGGGTACCGGGTTGGTCGGCACCCATTTGTTGTTTGAGCTGTGCAGCGGGGGAAGGAAGGTCAGGGCCATCCGGCGGCAAGGCAGCCAGGTCGAACTGGTCAGGAAATTGTTTACCTGGTACGATCCGGAAAAGGGGGAGGAATTGTTTTCCGGGATCGAATGGGTCGACGCCGACCTGAACGATATCATTTCCCTGAAGGAGGCCCTTTCCGGGGTGGATTACGTCTACCACTGTGCAGCCATGGTGTCATTCCTTCCGGAGGACCGCCAGATGATGCTAAAGGTAAATGTGGAGGGGACTGCAAACCTGGTGAACATGGCCATGGCGACCGGCATCCGGAAGTTTTGCCACTGCAGCAGCGTGGCAGCCATCGGCAAGCCTGACCGGGGCAACCGGATTGACGAATCGCTGGTATGGAAAACCTCTGCTGCCAACAGCTGGTATGCAATCAGCAAATACGGGTCTGAGCGTGAGGTGTGGCGTGCCTCGGAAGAGGGACTGAATGTGGTGATCGTGAATCCCAGTGTTGTAATCGGACCCGGAGACCCGGGGCGCTCAAGTGCCCAGCTATACCAATCGGTAAAAAACGGTTTGAAATTCTATACAGGGGGGGTTACCGGGTTTGTGGATGTGCGCGATGTGGCCGCCGCGATGGTCCGGTTAATGGAAAGCCACCTATCCGGTGAGCGCTTCATCCTGAGTGCCGAAAACCTGCCTTACAAGACCCTTTTTGAATACTTTGCGAAATATTCAGAATCCAGACCGCCCCGCTATAAGGCAGGCCGATTCCTCAGTGAAATGGCCTGGCGGATGGAAAAGGTCAGGAGTTTTATCACCGGACAAAAACCGCTCATTACCAGGGAAACCGCCCGAAACGCCAACACCAAACGCTATTTCTCCCACGAGAAGATCCGCAAAGCCATCGGTTTTGAATTCCGGCCGATCGAAGATTCGGCCGAAAACACATCCCGCTTTTTCAGGAAATATCCGGTCTACCTTTCTCCGGACTTCCGGATGAATACGAACTAGGGGTGGCGTAATCCGCCCAGGGGTGGTGTAATCCGCGAGCGGATGTAAAGCCTGTTATCGCTGGCCGGGTTTTCGAATTACCCACTGAGACGCTACATACAGCAACAGCAGCAAGGTCAGGAACAGGCTCAGCTTGCCCAGGAAGTTTCCGTGAAGCGCAAAAAAAGTAAGGCGGTGGTTTTGGTTCAGGGTATGGGCCATGGCCGTGGTTTCCCACCAGTCTGACTGCTTCAGCACCTCTCCCCGCTGGTTGATGAAGGAGGAAATGCCGGTGCTGGCGGCACGGGCAATGCTTTTGCGTGACTCTATGGCCCGCAGGCGGGCGTATTGGTTGTGCTGGCGGTGGCCTGGGGTGTTGCGCCACCAGCCGTCATTGGTCATGATGAAAATGAGTCCTGCCCCCCGGG
>SLSG01000033.1 GCA_007130545.1 Bacteroidales bacterium
ATAAACAATAAATCAGCTATATAAAACAAAAACCCAGGCTTAAAGGCCTGGGTTTGTGTCCGTTGTCGGACAAAGCATGTCCGTTTTCTGACGGGTTTATTGGCTGGTATTATTCGTATTTCAGATGGTCTGCGGGGTTTTGCCTGGCTGCTTTTGTGGAGTAGAACAGCACCGTGGATGCAGCGATGGCCAAAATGACTACCAAAGCGATGGCAAAGTGATGGATGCCCAGGCTGATCCGGTAGGGGTAGTTGTCCAGCCAACGGTTCATGACCAACCAGGCAACCGGTACGGCGATCAGGGCTGCCAATCCGACGAGTTTCAAAAACCCGCTCATCAGCATGAAATTGACCTGGGCCACGGTACTGCCCAATACTTTTCGGATGCTGATCTCTTTCTTGCGCTGGTTCATCATGAAGGATGTGAGTCCGAACAGGCCAAGGCAGGAGATGACAATGCAAAGCACGGAGAACCACAGGAATATTTTCATCAGGTTTTTCTCGGTGCGGGTTTGGTTGGCCAGCACCTCATCGATCATGCGGGAGCTGAACACGCTTCCGGGGAAATACTGCTTGTATGCCTTTTCCAGCTTTGCTGTGAATGCCATGGGATCGGGGTTGCTGAAGCGGATGTTCATCGTATGCATATGATCCGGACGGATAAAATACACGGCCGGTTCAATGGATTGGTGGAGGGAGTAGTAGTTGTAATCCCTGATGACCCCTACCACGGTGTAATACTCATGGTCTTCATGGAACGTGTTTCTTATCCGCTGGCCGATGGGTTCTTCCCATCCCAGGGCTTGCCAGGTGGCTTCATTGATCAGGATGCTCTGGTATACGTCCGTTCCGGCTTCCCTGCTGAAGTTTCGTCCGCGCACGATTTCTATGTCCATCACAGGAAAAAAGTCTGCATCCACATAACCGTAACGAGCCATCAGCCGGGTTTCGACAGAATCGGCTACGACGATGTCAGACTGCGTGCCGGCTACACCGTTGTAGTTGCTTGTCATGGCAGCACCCATCACTTCCGGGAAGCCAAGCAATTGCTGGCGGAAACCTTCCATCTGGTCGTGGGTCATTTCGGCCGGGAAACGCAAAAAGGCCATATTTTCCGGGTCGTAGCCCCGGTCTTTCGACTGCATATACCCGGTCTGGTTCATGACCACGATCGTCGAAACGATCAATATGGTGGATACCGCGAACTGCAGGGTGACCAGCACCTTGCGGAGCCAGGCCACCTGGGGCCTGCCAGACACGGAGCTGGCTTTCAGTACTTCCGTGGGCCGGTACCTGGACAGCACCATGCCGGGGTAGAACCCGCTGACCAATCCGACAATAATCAGAATTCCCAGCAGGCCAATATTGAACAGGGGATTATGGATGAAATCCACCCTCAGTTGCGTCCCGAGCAAAGAGTTGAATTCGGGGATCATCAATTCGACCAATACCAGGGACAGCACCAGGGCGCCAAATGTCAGGACCATGGATTCTCCGATAAACTGCAGGGCCAGCTTGCCGCGGCTGGCTCCCATGACCTTGCGTACCCCTACCTCCCGGGCCCGTTTCACCGAATTGGCCGTGGCCAGATTGATGAAGTTGATGCAGGCGATTCCCAGGATGAGGATGGCTACCAAAATGAAGATGTATACGGTGGAAATGTTCCCCTGGCTGTGGATCATCTGGAACTTCAGGTGTTGTGAGCGCAGGTAAATGTCTTCGACGTTCTGCAGGTAAAAGGTATTTTTCATGAAGCGCTGCTCACTTTGGTTCGCGCTTAGGCTTTCGTAATGGTCGTTGATGATCTTTTCCACATTCCCCGTGGAGGAACCCGGACGAAGTGCCAGATAGGTTACCAGGCTGTTGTTCCCCAGGGCCTGCAGCCAGGGAGATTCATGCTCCACGGTCGAAAGGGACAACACCAGGTGGAAACTGAGATGGGAAAGGATGTCCTCATTCTCGTATACACCGGTGATCGAATAGGGTGTATCGCCATGCCGGAAAGTTTCGCCGACCACATCTTCGGTATTGTAAAGCCGCATCGCTGCCGTCCTGCTGATGACGGCCGTATTGGGCTGCCTGAGCATATCCCCGGGATCTCCGCCAGAGATCATCGGAAACCCAAGCCTTTCCACCATCCGGCCCTCGCTGTAGTAGCACGACTCATTGAAAAAATCCCCGCCCACCTCAATGGTGCCGTTTGCCCACATGATGCGGAAGGCCTCTTCCACATCCGGTATATTGTCGTGGATAAATTCTGCCCAGCCGCCGCTGGTAATGGCCACATGCTGCAGGTCCAGTCCGCTGGGCTCCTGCATCCCGACCATCCGGTAAAGGTTTTCTGATCCGGGTATGTGCCTGTCGTACGAAAGCTCGTTCTGGATGAACAAAGCAATCAGTAGGAAGGCCGAGATCCCCGCCGTGAGTCCCACAACATTGATGACGGTAAACGGCAGGTTTTTCTGCAGATACCTTAGGGCCGTTTTTATGAAATTAAGGAACATGGCTGTATAATATATGGTGGCTTCCTTAATTTAAGCGAATAGTATGCCATCCTGGTTAAGGGTCTTTTAATCAGTGCTATAAGGAATTATTGTCAGGAGAGTCGGATCGGAAAGGTGTTCACCGGGGGTCAGGGGTGTTCAATTGCGGACAGCAACTTCCATCAGGAATTCCAATGGAATATGCAGCCGGCCGTTCCAGGAGATTTCGTTATGGGCATCTCCTTCAAATTTGCATGTCAGCCAGTTATATTCGTCATACCCGGCTTCCCGCATGACGATGTCGGCCTGCATTTGGTAGGGTTCGTACAGGGAGTCGAGGGTGGCCGTCCCGTAGTCGAAGTAGATGCGGTGTTTGCCGGGGGTGGGGAGGTGATCCCTCAGGTATGCATAGAATGCTTGTGGAGCGGGATCGTCGAGCTTGTTGGAAGGTCCGGGCCAGTGAGTGGACAGGCAGCCCGCCCCGCCAAAAACTTCCGGGTATTCGCAGAGCGCATACCAGGAAATCAATCCGCCCATGCTGGCGCCCATCACAAAGGTGTGTTCAGGTCCGGTTTTGGTAGAGTAGCTGCTGTCAATCAAAGGTTTCAGTTCGTTGACCAGGAACCTGAGGTAGTCGTCAGACAGCGGCTGCTCAATGAGCTGGTCCGCACCATCCGCATGGAGCCCGGCGATCATCTCCTTCGTTTCTTCCGGTATTTGGCGGACCATCATTTCGCGCATTTCCAGCGGAAGCAGAAGAAAGGGTTTTCCCGGGTAATATTCATAGGTCCTGAGGGGCCCGGCATTGTGCACCCCAACCACGATGCAAGGGTCAATGATGCCCTCATCAATCAGCCTCTGTGCCACCTCATGGACGCGCCAGGCCTGGCGGTTCCAGGTGATCGTGGAGTCAAACAGCATTTGTCCGTCGTGCATATAGATCACCGAATAAGTGTTGGAAGGCTCATACCCCTCCGGCAGCCAGATATCCACATGGCGTGGCAACACATAATCAGATGGCATGGATTCGATGCGCTCGATGTGCCCGAGGGGTACACTGGGCACTGGATCGGTTTCCGCAGGCCGGCTGCAGGCAACGGCCAGCATGATCAACGACAAAATAAACAGCAGACGTTTCATTTTGGATGGGTTTGGTGTGGGTTTTTCAAATGTATAAAAATTTTCGTCGGATAGGCATGCGGGTACACGATTTGCCGGGGCGGATTTTGCCCATATCAGGCTGTTTGTTTTTTCCACCCAGCCGAAGTAATTTTGCTCCATCTATCCGGTAATGATGATCAATAAAACCGAAAAAGAGGAACGGCAGTATCTGGATTGGGTCAGGGAAACCCTGCAGGCGGCGTTGGACCGGATGGATGCCGGGGTCAGGGAGAAGGCACGTGACCTGCTGGAATCCAAAAAATACCTGTACGAGCACAAGGATGCGATGGACCGCATGGAGCGG
>SLSG01000194.1 GCA_007130545.1 Bacteroidales bacterium
TCGGGTCAGTTTCTGCTTTTCAATGGCCTTGGATCGGTCGTCCTTGTCGCCCATGCGCCGATTGAAGACCCGCACGTCGATGACCGTGCCCTCGATGCCCGGCGGCACCTTCAGCGACGAGTTTTTCACGTCCCGGGCCTTGTCGCCGAAAATGGCCCGCAGCAATTTTTCTTCCGGCGTAAGCTGGGTCTCGCCTTTAGGCGTGATCTTGCCCACGAGGATGTCGTCGGGTTTGACGGGAGCACCGATGCGGATGATGCCGCTATCGTCCAGGTTACGCAGCATTTCCTCGCCAACATTGGGGATGTCCCTGGTCACTTCCTCCGGCCCGAGTTTGGTGTCCCGGGCCACCAGTTCAAACTCCTCGATGTGCATCGAGGTGAAGACGTCCTCCTTGACCACTCGTTCGGAAATCAGGATGGAGTCCTCGAAGTTGTAGCCGCACCAGGGCATGAAAGCCACAAGCAGGTTCTTGCCCAGGGCCAGCTCACCCTGCTGGATTCCAGGGCCGTCAGCCAAGACTTGATCCTTGGTAATGGCCTGCCCTTCGACGACCAGCGGCTTTTGCCCAAAGCAGGTGTTCTGGTTGGACTTATGAAACTTCAGCAATTCATAGACCTTGAGCCCCCCGGTCTCCGGGAACAGATCTCCCTCATAGCCGACCACGATACGTTCCGCGTCGGCATATCGCACGACGCCGTCACCGGCGGCCAGTACACAGCTTCCGGAATCCTGGGCCACGATACTTTCCATGCCCGTCCCGACAATGGGTCGTTCGCAACGCAACAGCGGAACGGCTTGGCGCTGCATGTTCGAACCCATCAAGGCACGGTTGGCGTCGTCATGCTCCAAAAACGGGATCAATGAGGCGGAAACCGAGACGATCTGGCTGGGCGATATGTCCATCAAGGTGACTTCTTCCCGATTAACCAGGGAGAAATCGCCCTTGAACCGGGCCGTAACGATCTCGTTCACGAAACGGCCATCCTCGCCTAACTCCGCATTGGCCTGAGCAATGACTTCGACCGCTTCCTTGGAAGCGTCCATGAACAGCACTTCCTGAGTAGCCTGCCCCTCCCTGACGATCCGGTACGGACTTTCAATAAACCCGAAGGCATTGACCTGGGCGAAGGTCGTCATGGAAACGATCAGGCCGATATTCGGACCTTCCGGAGTTTCAATGGGACAAATCCGGCCGTAATGGCTGGTGTGCACGTCGCGGACTTCGAATCCGGCCCTGTCTCGAGTCAAGCCGCCAGGTCCAAGAGCGGACAACCGGCGTTTGTGCGTCACCTCGGACAAGGGATTGGTCTGGTCCATGAACTGGGAAAGCTGCGACGTGCCGAAAAATTCCTTGATCGATGCCACCACGGGCTTTGGATTGATCAGGTCATGGGGCATCAGCGTGGCCACGTCCTGGAGGCTCATCCGCTCCTTGATCGCTCGCTCCATGCGGACCAAGCCGATCCGATACTGGTTTTCCACCAGCTCTCCCACCGGACGAACGCGGCGGTTGCCCAGATGATCGATGTCGTCGGACGGTCCGTGGGAATCCTTCAGTTCCACCAAATGTTTGAGGGCCTTCAAGATATCGTCGTTTGTCAATGTCCGCTGATCAAGAGGCACGTCCAGGTTCAGCCTTGAGTTGAGCTTATAGCGGCCCACTGGAGACAGATCATAATAGTCCGGGTTGCGAAAGAGATTGTCGAAGAAGGTTGCGGCAACCTCCGCGGTGGGTGGGGAGCTGGGACGCAAACGCCGGAAAATTTCCACCTGAGCGGACTCGATATCCGTTGTTTTATCCAGTTGCAGCGTCTCACGGACTGTAGCGGTCACTTCCACCCCGGTTATATACAGCACCGCAAGCCTCAGGATCTCCGCTTCCTTGCACTGCTCCATCAAGGCTTCGGTGATTTCATCACCCACTAGGGCCAACACCTCCCCGGTTCCAGGATGGACAACATCTTGGGCCAGGAACTGGCCGAAGAGATGAGCGGGATCGATTTCCAGACGGGTAATTCCGGACTTGATGATTTTCTTCCAAGTTCTGGGCTTCATCATGGCGCCGGCCGTAGCCAGCACCTCGCCGGAAGCGTCAATGACGTCGGCGTAGAGCTGTTCCTTGCGAACCAGAGACTGCTGGATTTCGCGATAAACCTTGTCGCCTTCGACTTGATAGTATTCCGTCTGATAGAAATAGTTCAAAATGTCCGCATTGGTCATGCCCATGGCTTTGAGCAGGATCGTCACCGGCATCTTGCGCCGACGATCAATACGAACATAGAAAATATCCTTGTGGTCGAATTCGAAATCCAGCCATGAGCCGCGCATGGGTATTATTCGTGAAGAATACAGGACTTTACGGCTGGTGTGGGTCTTGCCGTAATCATGTTCAAAAATGATCCCGGGAGAGCGTTGCAACTGGTTGACGATCACCCGCTCCGTACCGTTGATGATGAAGGTTCCCTTGTCCGTCATCAGCGGAATCGTTCCGAAGTAGATGTCTTGTTCCTTGATGTCGCGAATTGAGCGATTTCCGGTTTCTTCATCAACATCGAAAACAACCAGACGCACACGAATTCGAACGGGAGCCTCGTAATGCAGTCCTTTTGCCAAGCATTCAGATACGTCAAATTTGGGCTGGCCTATTTCATAACTGACGAATTCCAACGTTGCGGTCTTATTAAAGTCATGTATAGGAAATACAGAGTGGAAAACGCCCTCAAGCCCGACATCTGCTCTTGTGGCCGGTGAAACATCCCTTTGAAGAAAATTATGATAGGACTGCACCTGCAGTTCAAGAAGATGTGGAGTATTGAGAACACTTTGGATTTTACCAAACTTTTTCACAAGTTGTGTCATCGTCACCCTCAATGCAATGCGTGTAAAAGTTTCTATTGAGAAGACGCAGTTATGCCCGATATTTTATAAATAGGCATCAAAACGTCAACTTTTTCAGGATGGAAATGTCTATAGCCTCAGCTTGAGATATTGATTCATTGCCGAAAATAACGTATAATCAGTTAGCAAAGAAAAAAATTGAGAAAAAAGCAATGATTTTTAACCGACGAGAAATGTTGATTACGGATTTTCTCGAAGACTGAAGCCGCTTGGTGAAACTGCTTTGTACTCGCTGCAAAAGAAACGGATACGAAGCTTGACAGTAAATTGTGTTATGAAAACTGAGAGACTTTACGATGCTCAGAGTGTATCAAAGCAATTGTAGGTTCAGCATTCGTTCTTAAATATTGTAAAATTGAAACGTGCTTTACTTATAAGTAGCATGAAAGGATTATCTCGGACGTACACATCAGCAGGGGAAAGAACAAAATTTGCATCACCCCCCTATCCGCGGACATGGAGATGCATAGTTGTAAGAAATGACTGGTGAGCAGAAATGGAAACAGGAAGTGCAGTCAAACCGCACTTCCTGGAAAAAATGCGTTGTCAACGACTATTTCAGTTCGACGGTGGCGCCGGCTTCTTCCAGCTGCTTTTTTGCTTCCTCGGCATCAGCCTTGGCCGCGGCTTCCTTGATCACGGAAGGCGCTTCGTCAACCTTGGCCTTGGCTTCTTTCAAGCCCAGCCCGGTCAAAGCACGAACCACCTTGATCACGTTGATTTTGTTTCCGCCGGCACTGGTAAGGACGACGTCGAATTCCGTCTTTTCCTCGACGGCGGGTCCGGCGTCGGCTCCTGCAGCCGGAGCAGCGGCAACCGCGGCCATCGGAGCGGCGGCGGAAACACCGAACTTTTCTTCCAGTTCCTTGATGAACTCGGCGAGTTCCAGGACAGTCATGTTGGCAATGAATTCTACTACTTGTTCCTTGGTAACGCTCATGGTCGCATATCCTCCTAAATGGCTGGTACTTTGGCTCTTGAGATTAAACGGTCTGGGTCTGTTCTTTCTGTTCCTTGATGGCGTTCAAGGCATACA
>SLSG01000035.1 GCA_007130545.1 Bacteroidales bacterium
CAGCAACTGGTTTAGGAGCGTTTATCAGCGAGATAGGCTTCGGCGAATACCAGGTCTGAGGGTGTGGTGATCTTGATGTTTTCCCTGTGGCCTTCTACCAGGAACAGGCGTTCCCCGTCTGTTTCCAGCACGCTGGCATCATCGGTGAAACTTTCGTGGTAGTTGCGGTTGTAGGCTTTTTTGATCCGACTGGCAATAAAGCATTGCGGGGTCTGGATCAGGCGAACGTTCTCCCGGGGAAGGGATTTGCTCAGGGCCCCGTCTGCAATCCGCACGGAGTCAGGGGGTGTGGTGGCAGGAATGGCATTTCCGAATTTGGAGGCATAGTGGAATACCCGGGATATGGTATCCAGGGAAACCAATGGCCGGACCCCGTCATGGATGGCTACCAGTGACTCATTGGGGATGTGCCGCAGGCCGTTTTTTACGGAGTGAAAGCGGGTTGGACCGCTGATGGCGAGCTGGATGGATCCGTGAAAGCGGTGGGTATCACAAAGCCTTTTCCATGTTTCAAATTCAGACTCCGGCAGAACCACCACCACCCTGATGTCTGCAGCGAAATTCAGGAAAGCCTGTATGGCATGCATAAGCACTGGCTTGCCAGCCAGTTCAAGGAACTGTTTTGGGATTCCGGCACCCATTCGTGTCCCTCGTCCGCCGGCCGTTATCAGCGCATATTTTTGCATGGATGGTTTACAGGATAAGCATGGCGTCCCCGTAAGTGAAGAACTTGTATTTCTCCTTGATGGCCAGCTTGTAGGCTTTCATCAATAGGTCAAAATCAGCAAAGGCTGCCACCATCATCATCAGGGTGGACTGCGGAAGGTGGAAGTTTGAGACCATGGCATTGGCTACGCTGAACTCGAATGGGGGGTAAAGGAACTTATTGGTCCAACCCTCAAATGGTTTCAGCTGTCCGGATATGGAAACGGAAGACTCCAGGGCACGCATGGTGGTTGTCCCCACGGCACATACCAGCTTCCTGTTCTCCTTTGCCTGGTTGACGATTCTGACGGTTTTGTCCTCGATGAAGATTTCCTCGCTGTCCATTTTATGCTTGCTGAGGTCTTCCACATCCACGCTGCGGAAATTCCCCAGCCCGGCATGCAGGGTGATGTCAGAAAATGTAACTCCCTTGAGTTCCAGGCGTTTGACCAATTCACGGCTGAAGTGCATTCCGGCTGTCGGGGCCGCAACCGCGCCTTCGCGTTTGGCAAACACGGTCTGGTACCTTTCCTTGTCCTCCGGTTCCACGGGGCGGCGGATCTGTCTGGGGAGCGGCGTTTCCCCAAGGGTCTCAATGGTTTTTTTGAATTCGTCGTAGGTGCCGTCAAACAAAAACCGCAGCGTCCTGCCCCTGGAGGTGGTGTTGTCAATGACCTCGGCCACCAGGTTGTCGTCGTCGCCGAAATACAGCTTGTTGCCGATGCGGATTTTCCGGGCCGGGTCAACCAGCACATCCCATAGCCTGGCCTCCCTGTTGAGCTCCCGCAAGAGGAATACCTCGATCTTTGCACCTGTCTTTTCCTTGGTGCCGTAAAGGCGGGCGGGAAACACCCGGGTGTTGTTCACCACCATTACATCCCCGTCATCAAAATATTCGAGAATGTCCTTGAACATCTTGTGCTCTATCTGGCCGGTTTTTCTGTGTATAACCATCAGGCGGGACTCATCGCGGTTCAATGAGGGCCTTTCGGCGATCAGCTCTGCCGGAAGGTTGAATTTAAAGTCGGATAACTTCATTTAAGGTATGGGGTATGGTAAAGTATAGGTGTTGAAAGGATTGCAAAGATAATACAAGGAAAAGCCCATGTCAACAGTTTTGTTCAATTATCTGCTCAAATACTTCCGGACTGCAGGCGCCCTGCAGTCCGATTTCGCCGATCCGGACCCTTCTCAGGCTTTTCAGGTAGGCTCCGGATTCCAGTTTCTTTCCAAAGTCTCTTGCCAGCGCCCTGATATAGGTACCCTTGCTGCAGACCACCCGAAAATCCACCTCCGGCAACTCGAAACGGGTAATCTCAAAGCGCTTGACCTCCACCTGTTTGGCTTCCAATCGGGTGAGCTCGCCCCGGCGGGCATGTTCATACGCCCGCTCCCCTTCGATCTTTTTGGCAGAGAACAGGGGTGGTTCCTGCTCAATTGTGCCGGTAAGGCTTATGGCTGCCTCCACTGCCATCTCACGACTTATATGGGCTGTCGGATATTCCTTGTCAGGCTTGGTTTCCAGGTCAAAGGATGGGGTGGTCATGCCTATGAAGAACGTCCCGGTATATTCCTTTTCCATGTCCTGGTATCGGGAAATGGACTTGGTAAGTTTGCCGGTACACACGATCAGGAGTCCGGTTGCCAGCGGGTCCAGTGTACCGGCATGTCCAATTTTTAACTTCCGCAGCCCCAGTTTGTGTTTCAGCAGGGACCGCACCTTTCCCACGACATCGAAGGAGGTCCATTTGTAGGGCTTGTCAAACAACAAGACCCTGCCTTGCGCGAAATCTTCCCCGGCTGTGGGGTTTGTCTGGTCCGGCATCTTATACAATGGCGATGAGAATGGCCGTCAATCCGACTGCCAGGCAATAAATAGAGAAATAGACGATCTTTCCTTGCTTTACCAAGCGCAGCATCCAGCTGCATGCCAGCAGTCCGGAAAAGAAGGCTGCAAAAAACCCGATCAGCATCGGACCCGCATTGACGGGGGCTGCTTCAGCCGATTGGGCCAAAAGATCTTTCACCTCAAGCAGCGTGGCACCTAAGATTGGAACCAATACCATCAGAAAGGAAAAGCGTGTGGCTTTTTCACGGTCAATCCCAAGAAACAATGCCATGGAGATGGTGGCCCCGCTGCGGGAGATCCCGGGCAGTATGGCCACGGTCTGTGCCAATCCGACGACCAGGGCACGCCCAAAGCTGAGCGGGGTATTTCCCGGTCTGAAAAAGCGGGTCAGGAACAGCAGGGTGGCGGTGACCAGGAGCATGCATCCGACAAGAAAAATCCTGCCCCCGAAGAAATTGCTGATGGTGCCTTCAAACAGCAATCCGACAATCCCTACAGGAATCGCCGATACCAGTAGCAAGGCTGCAAAGCGGGTCTCTTCATTCCATTGGAAACGCAGAACCCCGCGGATCATCCTGAGCAGGTCGTGGCGGAACACCACCAGGATGCTTAGCACGGTGGCGCCGTGCACGATGATGGAAAACTGCAGGTTGTCGTGCGGGTCGGTCAAGCCGAACAAGGCGGAACCCAGTTCCAGATGTCCGCTGCTGCTGACGGGCAAAAATTCGGTCAGGCCTTGCAAAAGGCCCAGAATCAAGGCTTCAAACCAATTCATGGATCAGTTTTTTTTAGCAGCTTTTGCCTTGGGTGCCTGCTTTTCCTCAACCGTATTCCCTGTTTTTTTCAGGATGGCGTAGATCTGTATCCCATAGCCTGCCAGCACCAGGATGGGGGCCAGGGTCATTCTCCTGAAGCTGAATATGTCTTCACTGAAAACCGCCGGGTCGTCGCTGCCGCCGCCTATCATCAGGATAAAACCCAGGGCCGTGACCAGCAGGCCGGCTATCAGCAAGGTGTATTTGCTACGGTCGAACAACAATACGCGCTCCTGTTTTTTCTTCATGACAAGGGGTTTAATAATAATACAAGGAATCCGTTTTGATTTTCAGGTATTTCCTGACGGCAAAAAAGGTGGAGATGAAGCTGATGACCACACCCAGCACCACTACCAGGGCGAACATGGCCAGCAGCAAGCGGGAATCGGTGAACAGGGCCAGCCCAGGGATACGTCGTTCTACCGCATACAGCGTGGCAAGCAGTATGGCAATGGCAATAAAGGAGGAGACCAGTCCCTGCATCACCCCCTTTACCACGAATGGTTTGCGGATAAAGGCCTGGGTGGCCCCGATGAGCTGCATGCTTTTAATCAGGAA
>SLSG01000157.1 GCA_007130545.1 Bacteroidales bacterium
CCAGGTAGTCCAGAAGCTTGTGATTGGAAAGCGCCCTGAGTGCATCCTCCGGGTCCTGCCCGTCGGCGATAAAGGCTCCGGCAATGCCGCCAGCGCTTACACCGGCGATGATGTCGGGCTCAATGCCGTTTTCCTTCAGGGCCTTATACACGCCCAGGTGGGCAAAACCCCTTGTCCCGCCCCCACTGAGGACCAATCCGACGCCATATTTCTTCCTGCCAATTCGCATATTTGAAACATTTGCCCCTATTTCCTGCAGGTACTTAGCCCGAGCAGGGTGTACAGCGGACAAAAACTGAACAGGCTTGTAGCAACAAAGACGAGCGAAACAATCCCGGCCACCAGTGCCCAGGTCCCGCTAAGTACATTGGCGTAAATCAAAATACCTACGATCAGGGCCACCAGCACCCGGATGATTTTATCGGCGGCACCCATGTTTTTCTTCATTGTAAAAATATTTTGAGTGAATATTGGTACAATTTAGTCAAATTTTCGGAATGGTTTAAGCCCGTTTGATGTCATTCAACATTTGGCCCTGGCAAATTTTTTCGTTATATTTGTCTGTCGGATAAATACGCCCGGTAAATGAACGCAAAAAATGTTTTTCTCGGTGCCTTTTTGGCCTTTATGCTGCTGGCTTCTTCCCCGCTCAGCGGGCAGGGACTGGCGGAATCCGACCTGCTGAAGCAGCGTCCCCTGTATTCTTCCACTCCGCATTTTGGCTTGCAGTTTGGTTCGATGTTCAGTGGCGGACTGGCGGGCGGGAGCATGTTTACCCATTCGCTGGCCCCAACCATCAACTGGGACATCAGCAAGCGTTTCAGCCTGCAGGCCGGGACCATCTTCTCTTCCACGACGATGAACGGGATGAACCCGATGTTCCCATTCACCCCGCATATGGCGGGGGGCGAGGCCATGAGCAGCCTGGGCAATCAGCGCATGTTCAGCACCATGTTCTTTGCCTTCGGTGCATACCAGGTAAGTCCGAGACTTACCCTTACAGGCGGTACCTGGATGGAGCGAAACGATATGGACATGCCGCAGATGCATATGAATGCTCAGGCATTCGACACCAACCCGCGCGGCATGGTATTCGGGTTTGATTACCGGGTGACGGAAAACTTCAGCTTCGGTGCAGAGGTCAATATGTCCAGGGGTTATAACCCGTTCAATCCTTTCCAAAACAGGGGCTACTACGATCCGGCATTTGGCGGACCCAGGTCTCCCTTTGCCAGTCCGTCTCCGTTTCACCGCGGTCCACGCTGGTAGTATTCTACCCATCCGACGCTAACAACTAAACTTCTGATCAATGCAAGATTACCGGATTTATGCGGGAGGGGACTTTGTCAGTTCTTCCCGGGAATTGATTGTTTACAACCCCTATGACGGGGAGCCCGTTGGACGAACCTGGCTGGCCGATGGGTCTTTGTTTGACCGGAGCATGGAAAGGGCGCTCGAGGCCTTGCCTTTGCTATGGCGAATGCCCGCCTACCGGCGCAGTGAGGCATTGTTTTTCCTGTCGGACGAACTAAAGAGGCAGGAAGAGGCCTTTGCCACCCTCATTGCCGGTGAAGCCGCCAAGCCCTGGCGGTATGCGCTGTCGGAAGTCCGACGAGCCGCCCAGACCTTCTGGGTGGCTGCCGAGGAGGCCCGCCGGCTGCCGATGGAATATATGCAGATGGACTGGCGGCCGGAAGGCGAGGGCAGGGAAGGCCTGGTTAAGTATTTTCCCGTGGGGGTGGTCGCCGGTATCAGCCCATTCAACTTCCCCCTCAACCTGGCGGTGCATAAGATCGCCCCGGCCATTGCATCCGCTTGTCCCATTATACTGAAGCCTGCCTCTTCCACGCCCTTGTCGACCCTTGCACTGGCGCAGCTTGTCTCTGAGACCGCACTTCCTGCCGGCACCCTTTCGGTGTTGCCGATGGACCGGCAGACCGGGAACCGCCTGGTCACGGACGAGCGCGTCCGCTTATTGAGTTTTACGGGTTCGCCAGAAGTGGGTTGGAAAATGAAGGAGGCTGCCGGAAAGAAAAAGGTGGTTTTGGAGCTGGGTGGCAATGCCGGTACAATCGTTGCCCGTTCAGCCAGGCTGGAGGAAGCCGTGAAGCGCTGCCTGGTGGGCGGGTTTGCCTACCAGGGACAGGTATGCATCCATGCCCAGCGAATCTTTGTGCACAGCGAGCTGTTCGAAGCTTTCCGGGATGCTTTCGTGGAAGGGGCCCTTTCCCTGAGGCGGGGCCACCCGGTATCCCCGGAAACAGACATAACCGCAATGATCGATCAGGGAAATGCGGAGCGGATGGAGGAGTGGACCCGTGAGGCCGTTGCGCAGGGGGCCACACTGCTTTGCGGGGGAAAGCGGGACGGAGCTTATTTTGAACCCACGGTGCTAAGCGGGGCGCAGCCGGGGATGAAGGTGGTTGACAACGAAGTATTCGGTCCCCTGGTGACCCTGCATCCCTTCGAAGACTTCCGGGAGGCGGTCGACGGGGTGAACCACAGCCGCTATGGCTTGCAGGCCGGGGTGTTTACCAATGATGTGGAGGAGTTGGATTTCGCGTTTAACAACCTTGAGGTGGGGGGTGTGATCCACAACGACGCCCCGATATTCCGGTCAGATCACATGCCCTATGGGGGGGTGAAGGACAGCGGCCTTGGTCGCGAGGGGGTAAAATATGCAATGCATGACATGCTTGAGCCCCGCATTCTGGTGAAAAAAACAGTAAATCAGAAATTTAGTTCGTGAAGGTTGGGGGTAATGAAAAAATGCTTATATTGGGGTGCTGTTTGAAACAAGATTAGCTGTCAAGGTTTAGCAAGGTTTTAGTTGTTTTTAATTGGTTAATGTTGTTTTTGTTTTGGTGGTGAGATTGCAGGAGGCGTGCTACCGTAATGCATCCTGTTTTTTACCACGGGAATTCCGAAAAGGGGCAATTCTGCCCCTTTTTTTTATCGCTTTTTCCGGCCCTTTACTGCATTTGAAGACGAAGGTTTGTCAACCCGGCGCTTCGCGCAAATGCAACGGCATTGTTGTATTCCGTACGGTTGATGCGTCTGGATATCTCGGGGAAGTCAAAGGCCTTGTACATCGGGGTGTATTGTGACATGATGTTCACATAGGTGTCTTTCGGCAGATTGGCGCCGATCCATCTGACCACCAGGTCCGTTCGCGCCACATTCTCCGGCATGACCAGGTGCCTGATCATCAGTCCTTTGTTTATCAAACCCGTTTCGGGGTCGGCCTTTGCGGTCCCCACTTGCCGGTGCATTTCCAGTAAGGCCTTGCGGGTTATTTCGGTATAGGAGCCTGCCCCGGCAGAATAGCGGTCGCCGGCACCACCTTCACCGTACTTAAAGTCGGCCAGGTATATATCCACCACCCCGTCGAGCAATTGCAGGATGTCCAATTTTTCCCATCCACAGGTGTTGTAAACGATGGGCAGTCGCAGTCCCTGGGAAGCGGCCCGGTCAATGCCCTGCAGGATTTGCGGGACGTAATGCGAAGGAGTGACAAGGTTGATGTTGTGGCAGCCCATATTCTGCAGCCGCATCATCATATTGGCGAGTCCCCTTGTGGCGTATTGTCTGCCCCGGCCCAGGTGGCTCACGTCATAGTTGATGCAGAAGACACACAGCAGGGAGCAGTTGGTAAAGAAAATGGTGCCCGACCCGCTTCTGCCAACCAACTCATGTTCCTCCCCGAAATGGGGGTGGAAGGAAGAGATTTCCAAATTGGCATTGGCCTTGCAGTCCCCCCGCTGCCCTCGCAGTCGATCGGTTCCACATTCTCTTGGGCAAAGCGTGCAGCTTTGCATCATGTCATGAAGGACCTGTGCCCGGGCAGCCAGCTCCCCGCTTTTGTGCAGGGCAATATAGGGCGGCTCGTAACTGGTGGAAACTGGCGG
>SLSG01000148.1 GCA_007130545.1 Bacteroidales bacterium
GCCGGACTGTGCTCCGGGCCACGGCTGGCCGGGAGTGAATAAGTAAGGCTGATGGTCGGGATGTTTATGCCCTTGTTGGGCTTGCGGTAGGCCCCGTTGCTGAAATGCGTCAGCCCCAGTCCCCAAAGCAGGCGACCGCCTCCGGCTCCTGCGACTCCTGCTTCCAGTCGGGAGTGGAATGCAAGGTTGAGGTGGCTCCCGATTGCCGTGTTCCGGTAATTGCCCGTAGGGTGAAACGGCCTGGTAAGGTAGGCTGCCCCCATGCCATACCGGATATTCAACCGGAAGTTGCCTTCTTCCCGGAGCCTTACCCTCAGATGGGGAAACAGGGCAAAGGAAATTCCGAGCACCTCTGGATATCCCATGTCTCCAGCCATGAAGCTCATGCCGATTTCGGGATAATTGTAATGGCGTTGCCATTCACGTTCACCGGCAGTCACGCGGGAAACGGACAACTGGAAAAGGGGGAAATGGGTTTTTGACAAATGCCTTAATCCGCTGGCATGTGCCCAGAGAAATCCGTAGTGGAGGGACCCTTCCAGGTGAATATGTGGCCCGGGAGGAGAATCCCCTCCGGAAGCCTTAACCGGCCAGGGGATCATGCTGCCTGTGGACAGAATGAGTAGGGATATCAGAACCGGGATCGGCATGGTGCTGCAATTTGTTCAGAAACATGTGCTCCTCTTCCAAAGTTAGTGATTTCTTGAGGCTTGGCCGTGCTTTTCTTTGCTACCTTTGTGCAAAACCACATTGAAAATGGACAAACGACTGGCTGCATTTAAGGAGCTTCTGGATATCATGGATGAACTGAGGGCAAAGTGTCCGTGGGACAGGAAACAGACCCTGGAGAGCCTCCGCCACCTTACCATAGAGGAAACCTATGAACTGGCAGATGCGATACTGGACAACGACCTGGACGAAATTAAAAATGAGCTGGGTGACCTGATGTTGCATGTGGTGTTCTACGCGAAGATCGGAAGCGAAAAACAAGCCTTTGACATAGCCGATGTGCTGGATAACATCAATAAAAAGCTGGTGAATCGTCATCCGCATATTTATGGGGATGTACAGGCAGATAGTGCGGAGAAGGTAAAGGAGAACTGGGAAAAGATTAAACTGAAAGAAGGTCGGAAAAATGTGTTGTCAGGTGTTCCGGCCTCTTTGCCTGCAATGATCAAAGCTTACAGGATACAGGACAAAGCCCGCGGTGTCGGATTTGACTGGGAGCAACCGGGACAGGTCTGGGAAAAGGTCATGGAAGAGCTTGACGAGCTGAAAGCGGAAGTGGAAAAAGGGGAGGACCATGGCCGCATCGAGCAGGAATTCGGGGACCTGCTGTTTGCCCTGATCAACTATTCACGCTTTATCGATGTGAACCCAGAAAGTGCACTGGAACGTACCAACAAAAAATTCATACGGCGTTTCGAGCACCTGGAGGCCGGGGCAAAAAAAGCCGGCCGTGACATGAAGAAAATGAACCTGGACGAGATGGACCATTTCTGGAACGAGGCCAAGGGAATGGAATAAGCTTGTCTGGCAGAAAATGGCGGTTAACCCGATAACCTCAGGTTTTTTTCTGGGAAAGGAACAGCTCGAAGTCAAAGAAAAAGGCATTCTCTTGTTTTCCCAGCTTCCCGTCAACCATGAATGCCGCTTGCACAAATGGCGTCTTGCGAATCATTGTCAGAAGTCCGATGGGGGTAAACTGATCGCTGGGGTTGCGGACCAGGAAGAGGTAATCCAGGTTTTTGGGCTCCGAGAACAACATATACCCGGATGAGCGGTTTGAAACCAGGGAGTAATCCATCCGCTTGCGCTCGTTAAGATATCGGTACACTGTAAAATCCAGATTTTCCCTGCTACCGGGGGGAGTGTAGGAAAAGTCGCGGATCTTTCTCAGGTCCGTTTCCAGGTTTTTGTTGAGCAGCCAGCACAAGCGGTAGTCTTTTTGGGGAGAGCATATTCCGATGGCAAGGAACGTATGCTCATAATCCACGTTGAGGACGATCTTTTTTGCCATGATCTAGCTTTCTTCTTCAAACAATTTTTCCCACGCTTTGCGGGCAGCCTGCTGTTCGGCTTTTTTTATCGAAAAATCCCTTCCCCGGCCGAGCTCCTTCCCATCCACAACCAGACAGACTTCATACAACTTGTTCTTTTTGCCGTTGTCAAGCTCTTCCACCAGGTTGAATTCGGCGGATTTCCTGTCTTTCTGTGCCCATTCTATGACCTTGCTCTTGAAGTTTATCTCGGTTGCCAGTAACTCATCGATGTCGAGGTGGGTCTGGATGACCTGGTTGATCATGATGGCCTGGGCAAAACGGTAGCCCTTGTCCAGGTATACCGCTCCGACAAAGGCCTCAAAGGCATCCCCCAGGATGGAGGAATGTGTAACATTGTTGTCCCTGCTGGCCTCAACCAGGCGGTCTATGCCCAGCTTTCTGGACAAGCTGTTCAGGTTGCTCCGGCTGACAATGCGGGAGCGCATTTCAGTCAGGAAGCCTTCGTCCTTGTATGGGAATTTTTTAAAAAGAAAGTCTGCCACGATGGAGCCGAGCACGGCATCTCCCAGGTACTCGAGGCGTTCGTTGCTATGCCTGAACCCTTTGGTCACGGAGGTAGCCATGGATTTGTGTTTAAAAGCCAGCCTGTATAGGGCAATATTCCCCGGCTGGTAGCCAAAGATATTCCTTATGGCTTCCCGTAATTCCCTTTCGGAAGCTTTCCGCTTTCTGAAGATGGATGCGAAAATCCGCAATTTAAAGGATCTAAGGTGTATACTTCTTGAACGCTACACAGGCGTTGTGGCCACCGAATCCAAAAGTATTGCTCAGCGCCAGGTTCACCCTGCGCTCCCTGGCTTTTGTGAAGGTAAAATCTAGTTTGTTGTCGATCTCCGGATCAAGATTGAAGTGGTTGATGGTAGGTGGAACAATGTCGTGCTTTACCGCCAGTATGGTGGCGATGGACTCCACAGCTCCGGCTGCACCAAGCAGGTGTCCGGTCATTGACTTGGTGGCGTTGATGCTGATCTTGTAAGCATGTTCGCCGAAAAGATTGACGATTGCCCTGGGTTCTGCAATGTCCCCGAGTGGTGTGGACGTCCCGTGTGTATTGATGTGGTCCACTTCTTCCAGCCGGTGACCGCAATCTTCGATGGCGTTCTTCATGACGATCATGGCACCGCGTCCGTCCGGATGCGGGCTGGTCATATGGTAGGCATCGGCCGACATACCGCCCCCGACCACTTCTGCATAGATCTTGGCGCCCCGTTTTTTGGCATGCTCCAGCTCTTCAAAAATGATCGTCCCGGCACCCTCACCCATTACGAAGCCGTCGCGGTCCCTGTCAAACGGACGGGAGGCTGTGGCGGGGTCGTCGTTGCGCTCGGAAATGGCATGCATGGCACTGAAACCCCCAACGCCTGCAACATTGATCGCGGCCTCAGAGCCTCCGGTGACGAAGACATCGGCCTTGCCGAGGCGAATCAGGTTAAAGCAATCCACGATGGCATTGGCTGCGGAAGCGCAGGCCGAAGTGGTGGTATAATTGGGCCCACAAAGTCCGTATTTGATTGAAATATGGCCGGCTGCGATGTCGGCGATCATTTTGGGGATGAAGAAAGGACTGAAACGGGGGGTGCCGTCGCCCTGTGCATAGCCCATGATCGACTCCAGAAAGGTTTCCAGTCCGCCAATCCCGCTGCCCCAAATTACACCGATCCTGTCCAGGTCTTCACGCTCCAGGTCCAGACCGGAATCCTTGAGGGCTTCCTCGGTCGAAATCATGGCGTATTGGGTAAAAGGGTCGTATTTGCGGGCTTCCTTGCGGTCAATATAATCGCCAACATTAAAATCCTTTAACTCGCAGGCAAATCTTGTTTTAAATTTGGAA
>SLSG01000139.1 GCA_007130545.1 Bacteroidales bacterium
ACCAAACAGCAGGGCAACCAGGATCAGCATTCCGGCAGATAACGAAAATATTTTCTCAAAAAGAAGTTTGTCCTTCTTACTCATGACAGGTTTTGTCTAACGGACAATCACCACGCCTCCCGGGTGGTAAAGGTCATGCTTGGCAGATTGAATCCCATGCGTGAATTTGCTGTTGGCTATCCACTTTAACCCGTGATTCCGGATCAGGTTGCGAAGCCAGTCCGGATGATCGTTCCGGCACTTGATCTCCACAATTACGGTTTGCGGTTGGAAATGGCGGAAAAAAGGTTCCTGGTCCGGAAACAATGAGCTTGAGTGAGCTCCCTTAACCTTTTGATCAAAGGTTATGCGGATTCCTTTTTTATCCCGGTCATGATAACCTTCGCGCTGGTATTCCACCAGCACCTGCGGTCTTAGTCCCCATAAATGAACATGCCGTTCAAATTCCTGGAGCACAGGGTTGCTGTTTAATGGCCAGTGTTTAGTTTGTATAAAATGCAAGTATTCGTCAGGGCTTATCATGACCCCGTATTTTTCCATGGCATTGCCTTTCCTGACCTTCATTTCTGCCCTTATCTCCGTTTGATCATTGAACTCCCTGGTGTAAGTCCTCAGTCGAAACTTTATCCTTTCATGGTCCCCGTTCATTTTTTCATGATAGGACTTCAGGTTAAAGGTGTCAAAATAAAGGGTTCGCACCAGGTAACCTCCAGGCGGAGCAATTATTGTAAAATTGTCAGGCTGGGCAAACGGGCGGATGGCATTTCGCAGCCTGTAGAAATCAAAGGCATTCACACGGTACTTTAGTTCAAAGCGCCATGGCTTGACATCCATCTCGGAGATAACATCTAAACCGGGTGATTTTTCTTTCATATTGCTTTTATACTCGAAGGCCTTCCCTGAATTGAAGGAACTGTTTTAAACAGGCAGTGCCAGCTGTGGTGCCAGCAGGGAAACCTTCTGAATGCCGGGCATTGATTGTATTTTGGGAACCATATTTTTATTAACCTGCTTAATGGACCGGGGAAACCTCAGCTCAAAAATGGTTTCAAAAAATCCGTCAGATACTTCGTGAGACCGCATTCGGACTTCTTCTGCAAATTCCCGGATTGCCGTTTCAAGTGAGGCATCGTCACCACCGCCTGATTTGCCTGAAACAACCAGAATATAGTCTGTATTTGTGGAACGCCCATACTGTAGGAAGTACAGTGCTATCATAACCAGTGAAATGACGATCGTGGAAACAATGACCACCGCCCAGTTGTATGTCCCACATCCCAGTCCGACAGCAATCGTCCAAAACAGAAACACCATGTCGCGTGTGTCTTTTATTGGTGTGCGGAAACGAATAATGGATAGAGATCCTATCAAGCCAAGTTACAGGACTAGGTCACCGCGTATAAACAACATCACCACGGCCACAATGGGAGCGAGAAGAACCAGGGTAGACATGAAGGAAAGCTCAAAATTCATTCCCCTGTGGGTGTGCTTGTAGATCTGTGATATGACCAGGGCAATTACAATGGCCAGACCCATAGAGAACAACACATCATTGATGTCCTGCCCTTCCAGGAACAGGTTTGGCAGCATATCGGTAAATGGTCCCAAAGCCGGTGACGTATCCATATTATTCGTTTTATTTAACTTTTAAGTAGACATAGAATCAGTGGATAAATATATCAATTATTTCTTACTTCCCGGTTTATCTGTTTCGGGAGCCAACATCCAATAGCCAATACCCAATGTCCAACACCCAATACCCAATATCCAACATCCAATAACCAACCACCAACAACCAACCACCAACAACCAACCACCAACCACCAACAACCATTATTTATTCACCTGAAAAGTTTTGTCCCCTTTCTCAAAAAAGTTTACGATCTGTGTGGCTGCAGCAATGCCGGCATTGATGTTGGCCTCGGCGGTCTGGGCACCCATCTTCTTTGCAGTGAAGACAAAGCGGCCTGCATACTTGCCCTCAATTTCCTCCCGGCAGTCGGGTGCAATATCCGACAAATACCTGAAGTCGGGCCTTTCCTCCATAACCTTCAGCAGGTCTCCTTCGTGGATCACCTCCTTACGTGCCGTGTTGATCAGCATGCCTCCCTTGGGCAGCAGCGACAAAAGCGCATGATTGATGGATTCTTTGGTCTTGTCATTTGCAGGGATGTGGAGGGAGACAAACTTACAGGTTTTGTAAAGTTCTTCTACTGTATCCACCGGTTTCACCCCGGCTTTTTCCATATCCGCCCCGGAAACAAACGGGTCAAAGGCATATATTTCCATGCCAAAGCCCCTGGCGATCTCCGCAACATACCTGCCCACATTTCCAAAGGCATGGATACCCAGCTTCTTGCCCCTGAGTTCGGAGCCGCTGGTTCCGTTAAAGCCGTTCCTGGCCGCATAGAGTGCCATACCAAAAGCCAGTTCGGCAACTGCGTTGGAGTTCTGACCGGGAGTGTTCATCGCAACTACGCCCTTGTCGTTGCATGCCGCCAGGTCGATGTTGTCGTAGCCTGCGCCGGCCCTTACAACGATCTTCAGGTTCGGAGCTGCCTCAATGACCTCCCGGCTTGCCTTGTCGCTGCGGATAATCATTGCGTCGGCCCCGGCGGCAGCCTGCAAAAGTTCATCAACGGAGGTATATTTCTCCAGCATGATGGTTTCATATCCAGCTTTATCCAGTACCTTTTTGATGCCTTCGACCGCTACAGGGGCAAAAGGCTTTTCTGTGGCAACCAATACTTTTTTCATAATCTGCTTTTTTATATACGGTTACGATTATATGCGGTTACGATCCGGCAACGCAGCCCCGGCATTGAACACTGCCGGGGCGGGCATTGGCCGATTCCTATTTCTTATGCATTTTTTCAAACTCCTGCATGGCACCGATCAACGCAATCACGCTGTCTTTCCCAAGGGCATTGTAGGTAGAGGCCCTGAAACCACCCACTGAACGGTGGCCCTTCAGTCCTGACATCCCCTTGCTGCCTGTAAAGGCAAGGAACTCAGGCTCCAGCTCCTTGTATTCCGGAGACATGACAAAGCAGATGTTCATGATGGAACGGCTTTCTTTCTCTGCCGTGCCAACAAACAGCGGGTTGCGCTCGATCTCATCGTACAGCAACTGTGCTTTTTCCTGGTTCATCTTCTGCATCACCTTCACACCGCCAAGCTTCTTGAGCCACCTCAGGGTTTCCATGCAGGTATAAATCGGCAGACATGGAGGGGTGTTGAACATGGAACCATTATCAATATGGGTCTGGTAGTTCAGCATCGTGGGAATGGGCCTTTCCACCTTTCCAAGCACATCGTCGCGGATGATCACAAAGGTCACTCCTGCCGGACCCAGATTTTTCTGTGCACCCCCGTAAATCATGGCATATTTGGAGACATCCACCGGGCGACTGAAAATATCAGACGACATGTCAGCAACCAGGGGAACCGGGCTGTCAAAATCCTCGAATATCTCCGTACCGAAAATGGTATTGTTGGTGGTGATATGGAAGTAGTCAGCATCCGACGGGATATCAAATCCTTTGGGAATATAAGAGAAGTTTTTGTCGGATGAGGAACCGACCACGTCGACCTGCCCGAAAAATTTGGCTTCCTTGATTGCCTTTTTGGCCCAGGTGCCGGTTTCCAGGTAGGCAGCCTTGTTATTCAGCATGTTATAGGGGATCATGCAAAACTGGAGGCTGGCGCCCCCGCCCAGAAAGAGCACATTGTAATTGTCGGGAATGTCAAGTAGTTCTTTGAACAAAGCAACGGTTTCATCCATGACCGCCTGGAAATCCTTTCCGCGGTGTGAGATCTCCATGACCGACAGCCCAATGCCGTTCAGGTCAAGAACTGCCTTCGCAGTGTTTTCGATTAC
>SLSG01000182.1 GCA_007130545.1 Bacteroidales bacterium
CACAAAGTGGTCCTGTTGCACGGGGTCACTTCCAGCGGCAAGACCGAGTTGTACATCCGCCTCATCCGCGAAACGCTTGAAAAAGGCCAGCAGGTACTCTACCTGCTCCCCGAGATCGCCCTCACCGCACAGATCATCAACCGCCTGCAGGCACAGTTCGGGAACAGGGCCGGAATCTACCACTCCCGGTTCAACCCCATGGAGCGATCCGAAGTCTGGAACAATCTTTTGCTTGGAGGCATTTCGTCGGATGGGGAGACCATCTCCTACGACCTGGTGCTGGGTCCGCGTTCTGCCCTGTTTTTGCCCTTCAGGGACCTCGGACTGATCATCATCGATGAGGAGCATGAGCCCAGTTTCAAGCAGCAGGACCCTGCCCCCCGATACCATGCGCGCGACGCGGCCATCGCCCTGGCGTCCATGACAGGGGCAAAGGTGCTGCTGGGCTCGGCCACCCCGTCCATCGAAAGCTTTTTCAATGCCCGCACGGGCAAATACGGGTACGCCGAACTGCGCAGGCGGCACGGCGGCGTGATGATGCCCGAGGTCCTGGTGGCCGACATCCGTAAAGAGGGCAGGGAAAAATCGATGCGGTCCCATTTCTCCAGCCTGCTCTACGAGCATATGGCGGAGGCCCTTGGCAAAAAGGAGCAGGTGATCCTGTTCCAGAACCGCCGCGGGTTCTCCCTGCGTTTGGAGTGCGGGCAATGCGACTGGCTGCCCGAATGTCACCAATGCGATGTCAGCATGGTGTACCACAAAAAGATCAACAAGCTTAAATGCCATTACTGCGGCCATGCCTCTTCTCCGCCTGCCCGTTGCCCCTCATGCGGGTCCACCGCCATTAAAATGAAAGGCTTCGGCACAGAAAAGGTCGAAGAGGAGATTCCCCTGTATTTTCCAGATGCCCGGGTGTCGAGGATGGACCTCGATACCACCCGTTCGCGGCACGCCTACAAGGAGATCCTTGCCGCTTTCGAAAACCACAAGATCGATGTACTGGTCGGCACCCAGATGGTCAGCAAGGGTTTGGATTTCAGCAATGTAAGCCTGGTGGGTATCCTGAATGCAGACAATATGCTGAGTTTCCCCGACTTCAGGGCCTACGAAAGGGCATACCAGCTGATGGCACAGGTCAGCGGGCGGGCCGGACGCAACCACAAAAGGGGGAAGGTCATCATCCAGGCATACAACCCCTTGCACAGTGTCATCCGGCAGGTCATTGACAACGACTACGAAGGGATGTATGAGAGCCAGATTGTGGAGCGGAGGAACTTTCACTACCCCCCGTTCATCCGGCTTATACAGCTTACGGTCCTGCACCGGGAATCCGGGAAACTGAACCAGGGGGCGGCCGTTTTGGCGGCCATGCTCAGGAAGGTTTTCGGGCAAAAGGTACTCGGACCCGAATACCCGCTGGTGGCGCGCATCAGGAATATGTACATGAAAAACATCCTGGTCAAGCTGGACCGCAACCAGCAACTGCCGGAAGCCAGGAAATCACTGCTCAAAACGGTGGAGAATTTCCGGGAGAGCCCGGAAGGCAAATCTGTACGGGTGATCATCAATGTGGATCCCTGATTACTCCTCCGGGATGATATAGATATCCTCCCCTTCCTTTTTCATCAGGTAGTTTTCCCGGGCGTAACGCTCCAGCTCCTCGGGGTCATCCTTGAGCTGCCGGATTGCGGTGCTGTCGCGATCAATCTCTTCGAGGTAGTATTCCCGGTCCCGGTTCAGCTCATTGAGCTGTCTTTGCAGGCGCCATTGGTGCAGCAGGTTGTTCTTGTCGAAGAACAACAGCCAGGCCCCCACGGCCAGCAAGGCAATGAAGTATTTGTTCTTTATGAACGATGGCAATTTTGACAGCACGCGTAAAACGGATTCAGTTCCTTCAGGCCGAAGTTACAAAAAAAGATCATACCAAGCCTTTGACCCGGGGTGTCCCGGCCACAAAATCCTTCAGGTAAAATGGCTCAAAATACGCCACATCCTCGAACTCCCCCGTTTCAAACTTCTCCTGCGCCAGGGCGATCATGCCCTTTGCGGAGGGCCAGACGTCCTTAAACACCATGGCATTATGGCTTTCCAGAAGGGGCTGGCATTTTTCCGCTCCGTCACCGAAGAAAAAAACCTTGTGCGACTCCAGCAGCTCGCCGAAGCTTTCGGGGGTGACCACCTCTGCGGTCGTTTCCCGTTTTTGACGGAGGCGGGCATCATAAAGGGCATAGTAGACCTCCATCCTCCGGGCGTCGATCATCGGGCAGAACAATGCCTCCAGCGCTGCCGGAAGGATAAAGTCACTGCGCTTCAAAAGCCCCTCCCTGAAATGATAGGCAAGCGCCTCAAGTGAGTTCACAGCGATCAGCGGGATGTCCAGTCCGTAACACAAGCCCTTGGCTGCAGACACCCCGATCCGGAGTCCGGTGTAAGAACCCGGGCCCTTGCTCACGGCAACCGCAGAGAGCTCGTTCACCCTAATTCCGGCCTCCCGGATGATCTCCTCAATGAAGGATGTCAGCAGGCTTGAATGGGAAAAGTCCTTGCCGTTGTGCTCACGAAAGGCATGCAGGTGACCCTGGTAGGACAAGGCCACGGAGCACATCCTGGTGGATGACTCAATGTGAAGTATGTATGCCATGGTTTTTTAGAAAAGGTCCTGACGTTTAACCTTTTCTACGTGATCTCCGTCCTGAAGGTTTCGGGAAACGACACGATATGGTCCGGTGATGACCTCATCGCCTTCCTCAAGCCCCGACTGGATCTCAATATACTGGCTGTCCTGTATTCCGGAAGTCACGGCAAGCTGGACCGCTTTCCCGTCCCGGTACACGAATACAAACTCCTGCGGCCTGCTGGTATCGGTGGTTTGCGGACTGCCGCCTGCTGGTGCTGCTGACCCGCCGGTTTCTTCCGTGCGGTCTTCCTCCAGGCCGGCATCTGCCTCTTCCCCATCCGACGACCTGTCACCACCCCTCGCGGGCCCGGCTGAGGGTTCCCGGGTGGTCACTGCCTGTATCGGAACCGAAAGCACGGCAAACACCTGCTTGGTCTGTATGTCCAATGTGGCCGACATGCCCGGCCTGAACGGGGAAAGGTGGGGCCTGTCCGGGTGCTGCAGGTGGGCGTAAGATTCTGATAGCACGGCGATGCGCACTTCAAAATTCGTCACCTGGTCTGCCGTCAACCCCTCCACCGATGCAGAGTTGGCAATGGAGGTCACCACGCCCATGAACTGCTCAGCGAAAAATGCATCGACCTGTATCATGGCCGTATCCCCTTCGTTCACCCTGACAATGTCATTCTCATTTACATTCACCACCACTTCCATCATGTTGAGGTTGGCAATGCGCATAATCTCGGTACCGGCAAACTGGGAGGTCCCCACCACGCGCTCTCCGATCTCTGCGTCGAGACGGGATATCGTACCGTCCATTGGCGCGAACAGGCTGGTTTTCTGCAGGCTTTCCCGGGCTTCCTTCACCCCTGCCTCAGCGCTTTTGACCTGGAATTCGGCGGCCACCACGCTCTGCTTGCCCGCTTCCACCTCGGCCTGGGCCACCAGGTACTGTGCATAAGCAGAATCAAACTCAGACTCTGATATCGCATTTTGCTCATACAGCTGTTTGTTGCGGTTAAAGCTGGCGGTGGCATTGATGTATTGTGCCTGGGCCTGTGACGCCCTCGCACGCGCATTGGCCAGGTTGGCCCTGCTGGTGTTCAGGGCAGCCTCCATCCGGTCCAGCGCCGACACATACAAATCGGGATTGATGCGGGCCAGAAATTGTCCCCGCTCTACGAAATCCCCCTCCTGTATCTCAAGCTGGATGATCTCGCCGGAGACATCCGGACTGATCTTCACCTCGG
>SLSG01000199.1 GCA_007130545.1 Bacteroidales bacterium
ATAGTGTCTATCGCCAGCAATCAAAGCAATAACAAGGTGAGCCAGCGAACGGTCGAACGCATGTCGACGCGGGTAACCCCACCTCCGTCACCTGCCAGCCTGGAATCAGGACAGCAGGCTGTAAGCCCGGAAGCAGGGGAGCGTCCGCTCCTCAACCCGCCCCACGGCCAACCCTACCATATTTGTGAGATTCCTGTCGGTTCACCCCTTCCGACAAGCGACCAGTCCGGCAGTGCAACGGCAGCCAGAGGAACAGGAACCGGTTCTTCACAGACAGCTACTGCCCCCGCTGTGACGGCCCCTGTGGCAACCACACAGGAGTCGCCCCGTCTGAACCCGCCCCACGGCCAGCCAGGCCATATCTGCGAAATCCCGGTCGGTGCGCCATTGCCCGATTAGGGCCCAACGTCACTCGCTCAGAGAACTCCTTAAGGGGCCTAAAGCCCCAGTTTTTTCATTTTTCTCCAAAGGGACACCCTGCTGATGCCCAGGGTTTTTGCGGTTCTGGTCTGGTTCCAGTCATTGGCGGCCAGGGCTTCTTCCATCTGGGTTTTGGTGATCTGCAGGCGCCTGCCTTTTCTTTGCAATTTGTCGGATGGGTATGGCGCCCCAGCCAGGGTGTCCATTGCCTGGTTTCCGGACCCATCCTGCGGGTGTTCCCTAACGGTGGGGGGAAGGTCTCCGGCCTCGATCACCGGACCCCGGACAAGGACGAAGGCGTGTTCTATAGCATTCTGCAACTCCCTTATGTTTCCCGGCCAGGGATAGTGCATCAGCATTGAGAGGGCGTTCCTGCCCAGGCCTTTGACCTGCTTTCCGGTACTTTCGTTGAACCGCCTGATGAAATGGTCGCTAAGCAGGGGGATGTCAAGCCTGCGTTCGCGAAGGGCCGGCAAGGCGATGGGAAAAACATTCAACCGGTAGTAGAAGTCCTCCCGGAAGCGGCCCTCCTTTATCAGTGCCTGAAGGTTCTGGTTGGTGGCGGCGATGATCCGCATATCGACCGGGATGGGGCGGTTGTCTCCCACGCGCTCTATGGTTTTTTCCTGCAATACGCGGAGCAGCTTGACCTGCAGTGCGGGACTGATTTCCCCGATCTCGTCCAGAAACAATGTGCCGCCGTGGGCCTGTTCTATCTTTCCCGGCTTGTCCCTGTACGCACCGGTAAAGGCCCCCCTGACATGCCCGAACAATTCACTCTCCAGCAGTGATTCTGACAATGAGGAGCAGTTTACCTTGATTAGCGGACCGTCACTGCGTTCTGAAAGGGTGTGGATGGCATCGGCAACCAGCTCCTTGCCCGTTCCGCTTTCCCCGCTGACCATGACGTTTACCTGGGATTCTGCCGCGAGCCGGATCATCCGGTACACCTCCCCGAGGCTTGATTCACGGCCGATCAGGTGACGGTCCAGCGCAAAGCCTTTGCGGATAAATCGCCCCGGGGCCACGCAGTCCATTTCGTCAGATATGTCGGCCATGACCAGTATAAACAGATCCTTTCCCTCGTTGCGGAAACCGTTGGCGGTGAAAAACACCAGGGTCTCCGCCTGTCCATGCGCCAGAATAAGGGTCTTGTGAAAAATGCGCTTGCCCGATGCGACCATGCCCCGCATGCATTCGCCCATGTCGAACAACTGGCGGTCGGTGGTCATAAACCTTGGCTGCGCGAGGAATTCTCCGGTCGCTTGCCAGGGCATCAGCCTGCGGGCATAGTCATTCATGTAATGGACCCTGAGGTGGTGGTCGCAGACCAACGTGCCGGTGGGAAGGGTCCTTAGCAGTTCATGGTATTGGATCTTCATGTGGAGCCGGGATTTGGGTTCACAGGCAAGGGCCGATAATGAAACAAAGTTAACAAAAGTAACAAAAAAAGTGTAACGAAAAGTGTTTCATATTACACCATACCCATCCGACAAAAAACAGCAAATGACTGAAAAGCAGCATGCTGAAGGGTTTGGCACTTTTTTGGACGATGAAAGCCAAAAAATGGACCATAAACAAACAATTATCATCCGATGAAAAAAGAAATAATTTATGGTGTTGCCGGAATATTGGCCGGTGTATTGCTGATGGGCCTGCTGGCATATAAATCTGCGCCTTCGATGATGATGAAGGAAGCAACAAGTAAATATGACTTTGAAACCTCGGTGGAGGTATTTGAGCAGACCGCAACGGATATGGGATGGAAGATCCCAGCCGTGCACGATATGCGTGAAACCATGGCCAACTTTGGCAAGGAGGTTCGAAATGCGAAGGTCTTTGAGCTCTGCCATCCGGAGCATGCCTATGAGATCCTGAAGCTGGATGACGAGCGGATCGTTTCTTCCATGATGCCTTGCCGTGTGTCCATCTATGAGAAGTCAGACGGGAAAACCTATGTTTCGTGGATGAACACTTCACTGATGGGCAACATGATGGGCGGGGTGATCGCCGATGTGATGGGGGTCGCTTCCCGGGAAAGTGAGGCCATGATACAGTCGGTAATTGAATAGGGGCCCGGCCGTGCGGGGTTCCTGCCGGGCTTCTGACGCGGCCCTTAAGCTATTCACGAAGCCTCTGGGCTATTGCAGGTCCTGGACGCAGCGCACCGAATACCCGTTGGGAGCGTAATCAAAAAAGTTTCCGATGTGGCTGGTAAACTGGTACATTTCCCTGCTCCAGGCGTATCCCGCTACATAACGGGTGGAAGTCCACCAACCCGCATAGCTCCCAATGTTGCTATAGCGACCGTCGCTGTAGCGAAATCCCCCGGGCAGCGCGGAAAAGCCAAAATCATCCGTTCCATAATGTGCCGGGTTGCTGTCCCATCTGGGATGCTGCGTAGTCTCGCAATCTCCGCCCAGGGGGGAGTTTACCTGGCGGCAGGACTTCAACATGGCGGCCACGTTGTCCTTGGTCACCTCCTCGTCCTGGTCCACCAAATAATCAATCAACACAGACCAGTCCTCATTGCTTGGAACGCGCCAGCCCGGGGGGCACAGTCCGTTGGGGTTGTTGACCGCATGCCAGTTGTAGAGGGCCCCATAGAGGTACTTGTTGGAGATGTCGTTGTCGTACCAGGCATAAGCCCCCGTGGTATTGTTGAACCATGCATTGTTGTCCTCCCCGGGATATGCGATTGGGTTGCCATTGCGGTAAAACCCCGTTCTGAGGTTCTCTGCCATCCAGACCTGTTCCCCGATGATCACGGTTCTGTAGGTGTTCCCCTCTGCATCTGTGACCGTTCCCTCATCCGGATCGAAAGGAGTGGTGGTGAAATGCTCCTGGTTCCCATAGGCGGTGCCTGCGCCGTTCGTGGCATAGGCCCGCACATAATATGTCGTTTCCGGAGCCAGGCCCGACATGGTGCTGATGAACTCCCCGCTGCCCCTGCCTTCACTGGTGCTTCCCACATTTTCGTCGAGCGAAGGGTTCTGCAAGGTGCCCCAAACCAAACCCCTGCTTTCAATTTCCGTTCCCCCGTCATCGGTGATGTCCCCCCCGCTTTTTGCCAGGCTCGAGGAAATATCCCTTACAGGCAAGGTGACCAGGGAGGGAAGCCCCGCCGGGTCCTCCTTTTTGCATCCGGTAAGCAAACCCGTGAGGACCCCCAAGAGCAGCAGGCTTGCCGGTAACAGGAACCGAAATAATATGTGTACCCTGTAATTGATCATGGTAAAGGCCAGGCCAAAATATATGAAAATTCCGGATCATTTGCAATACCTGGCATGGCAAAGGCAGCTGACAGGATTGCAAAAAGCCACCCACAGGATATACCTGTAAGTGGCTTTGCTGTAGTGGGCCCAGCTGGGCTCGAACCAGCGACCAAGTGATTATGAGTCACCTACTCTAACCAACTGAGCTATGGGCCCGAT
>SLSG01000121.1 GCA_007130545.1 Bacteroidales bacterium
ACCTGGGGAGGAACTGACGAACCACCAAATTCCTGCATTGTATTCAATAGCAAACAGCAAAAAATCAAACCATGAAGAAATATAAATTCACCATACACGGAAACCAGTACGATGTGCACATTCTGAATGTGGAAGACAACATCATTGAACTGGAAGTGAATGGATCGGCTTACGAGGTGGAAGTCGATAAAACCATTCAGCCGGCAAAAACCCCCAGGCTGGTCCGGCAGCGCGTGGTTCCGTCAACCGACACCACCCCTTCGGTTGGCACGGGAACCAAGATACCCTCTACCGGCAGCAAGGGCACCATCAAATCGCCCCTTCCGGGAGCCGTCATTACCATCATGGTAAAGGTAGGCGACCAGGTGAAAATCGGACAAAAGCTGATGATTCTGGAAGCCATGAAAATGGAAAACAACATCGACTCGGACAAGGAAGGGACGGTTACTGCCATCCATGTGATCCCCGGGCAGTCGGTGATGGAAGGTGATGTTCTTATTGAAATTGGAGGATAAATATGGAAACCGGAACCCTGAGCTATATTTGGGAACAACTGGTAGAGTTTGGCGGATACACCGCATTTGCACACATCACATGGGGGCATGTGGTGATGATCTGTGTCGGATTGTTTTTCATCTCCCTGGCCATTATCAAGCATTATGAACCCCTGCTGCTGATTCCGATCGGATTTGGCATCATTGTCGGAAACATTCCCTTTGCCGAAGGGACCGGCCTGCAGATCGGAATCTATGAGGAGGGAAGTGTGCTGAACATGCTGTACTTCGGTGTGCAGCGTGGGCTGTATCCGCCCATCATCTTTCTGGGGATCGGAGCAATGACTGACTTTTCATCGCTCCTGTCCAAACCCAGGCTGGTGCTGCTCGGTGCTGCTGCACAGTTCGGCATTTTTGCAGCCTATTCGTCCTCCCTGCTGCTGGGATTTGAACCCGCACAGGCCGGCGCCATCGCCATCATCGGCGGCGCTGACGGTCCGACTGCAATCTTCCTCTCATCCAAACTGGCACCGGAATTCATCGGACCCATCGCCATTGCGGCATATTCCTACATGGCCCTTGTGCCGGTGATCCAACCTCCCATCATGCGGCTGCTGACCACCAAGAAGGAAAGGGTGATCCGTATGAAACCCCCGAGGGCGGTACCCAAGCAGGAAAAGATCATTTTCCCCATCATAGGGATTTTGCTGACGACATTCATCATGCCCACGGCCCTCCCGCTGCTCGGGATGCTGTTCTTCGGCAACCTGCTGAAAGAAAGTGGCGTGACCAACCGCCTGGCAGAAACCGCCCGTTCATCGCTCATCGACATTGTGACCATTTTCCTCGGACTCACCGTGGGGGCCTCAACCCAGGCCACGGTATTCCTGACCAATGAGTCGCTGATGATCTTCGGACTGGGTGCTGCGAGCTTCGTGGTGGCCACTTTCAGCGGCGTGTTGTTTGCCAAGGTCATGAACTTCTTTTCACCGGAAGGGGACAAGATCAACCCACTGATCGGGAATTCCGGGGTTTCGGCAGTGCCTGACAGTGCGAGGGTTTCGCAGCATGTCGGACTGGAGTACGATAAGACCAACCACTTGCTGATGCATGCCATGGCGGCGAACGTCTCCGGGGTCATCGGCAGTGCGATCGCTGCGGGGATCCTCCTGAGTTTCCTCACATAGTTACCGCGTGGCCATACCGGCTTCGCGCTGCAAATTTCCTCCGGAAATTTAAATGCGCTCATCCGGCATGGGCATCGCTATTTATGGGCATTATGAAACACAGTCAAAAAGGATTGAACTACCGGGTCCGGGGCGCGGGTCACGCTTTGGTGCTGATCCACGGATTTACGGAAACCTCTGCCATCTGGGACGACTTTGCCGGGGAGTTGTCGGCCGATCTGCAGGTCATCACCCCGGACCTCCCTGGTCACGGCCAGAGCGATTGCACCGGGGAGGTGCATACCATGGAGGAAATGGCTGAAGCCGTGAAAAACCTGCTTGACCAGCTTGGCGTAAAGCATTGTGTGATGATCGGGCATTCCATGGGGGGCTATGTGGCCCTGGCTTTTGCACGAAAACATCCGGAAATGCTTCGCGGACTCGGCCTGTTTCACAGTACCGCATTGCCTGATAGTGAGGAAGCCCGCCAAAGCCGCAGCAAGGCCATAGAGATCATCAGGGGCGACCACAAGGGCTTTTTGTTCCACTTCATTCCCGAGCTTTTCGCCCCGGAAAACCGGGAACGCCTGAAGAAGGAGATTGAGGTTTTGGTAAGTACGGCAAACCGGATGACCTCAAAGGCCGTCATCGCCGCCCAGGAAGGCATGAAGGTCCGCTCCGATGCCAGAGATGTGCTCTTTTCAGCCAGTTTCCCGGTGATGTTTATCGCCGGACAAAAAGACAGCCGTATTCCCTTTGAAAGCATCCGCGAACTTGCCGGCATCCCGGAAACCTCCTATACCCTGTTTCTCAAGCACAGCGGACATATGGGCTATCTCGAAGCGCGGGATGAGACCCTGGGTTTCGTCAGGTTCTTCGCACAGTTTAGCGTTCAAAAACGAAATACCCCCAGGGATCCATGATGACGGAGCTTGTTTCATTGAATTGCCAGGGTGCCCCGGAGAACAGTTCGATGTAGGTGCCATGGAAGTGTTCCCCGTCAAAGCTGACCTCCAGCTCCTGGTCTGACAGGTTCAGAACCACGAATACCTTGTCGTTCTCCTTTTCACGGGCAAATGCGAAGATGCATTCGTCGTTGTTGGTATGCACCCGCTGCATGTCACCCCCGGCAAGTCCGTTCCACAAAGCCTGGTTGCGGTTTTTCAGCCTCAGCAGTTGCATGTAGAAGTCATGGTACTGATAGGTGCCCCAGTCGATTTCATCTTTTTCAAAAAATTCAAGCATGCGGTCGAAGGCAGCCTCCTGTCCGTTGTACAACAATACCATGCCGGGAATGGTGGCGGTCAGCACGGCGAAGGCCTCCACTCCTGCACCCAGGCGGGTGAATTCCGTTCCGGCCCAGGAATTTTCATCGTGGTTGGTGATGAAATACATTTTGTAGCTGCCTTTGGGAAAATCAAAGGCCAGGTCCTCAAAAAAGTATTTGTCAATGGCCGCCACGGTTTCCTCCCCGGCCGCAACCCGGTTCATCACATGGTGGAAATGCCAGCCATAGGCAGCCTCAAAGGCATGCAGGTGCAGCTCAGGTGTTTCGGCCTCTGCCAGCATGAAAACCGGCTTGATGGCTTCCAGCTCCGCCCGTGCCCGGTTCCAGAATTCGGTGGGAACCATGTCGGCCACATCGCAGCGAAATCCATCCACGTTTATCTCTTCCACCCAGTAGCGCATCTCCCCGATCATCACGTCCCACAGCTCCGCATTGCCGTAATCCAGATCGATCACATCGCTCCAGTCCTCAATCGGGGGCACAAAATTTCCTTCTTCGTCCTTCGTGTAAAACTCCGGATTGGTGACCGTCCATGGATGATCCCATGCGGTATGGTTGGCCACCCAGTCAAGGATGACGTACATGCCCCGTGCATGGATCTCATCCACCAGGTTTCGGAAGTCTTCAATTGTGCCAAACTCGGGGTTGATCCCGGTATAATCCTTCACGGAGTAGTAGCTGCCCAGGCTGCCCTTGCGATTCAGCTCCCCTATCGGGGTAATGGGCATGAACCAGAGAATGTCCACGCCCATTTCCTGCAGCCGGTCAAGGTGTGCGGCAAAGGCGTTGAATGTCCCCTCGGGTGTGAATTGCCGTATATTTACCTCGTAAATGTTCGCATTGACACTCCATTCGGGATGGTTCACCTGGCTG
>SLSG01000142.1 GCA_007130545.1 Bacteroidales bacterium
AGCAAGGCGTGCCGACCCTGATACAGGAGCAGAATTCCTATCCCGGACTGACGAACAGGCTGCTGGCCAAAAGTGCAAGCAAAATCTGTGTTGCCTATGAGCATATGGACCGGTATTTCCCGAAATCCAAAATATACCTGACGGGGAATCCGGTCAGGCAGGATGTGGTAAGCCTGGAAGGGAAAAGGGAGGCGGCACTTGGGTTCTTCGGACTGACACCTGACAAGCCTGTGCTGCTGGTCACCGGGGGAAGCCTGGGGGCCCGCACCATCAATGAAAGCGTCGCCAAAAACATCAAGCTGTTCCTTTACAACGACATACAAGTGATCTGGCAAACCGGGAGGGGGTATTACCCAAAGGCCGTGACCATGTCGGTGGGACTGGAAAAACTCGGGC
This sequence comes from Bacteroidales bacterium, assembly GCA_007130545.1. GTDB lineage: Bacteria > Bacteroidota > Bacteroidia > Bacteroidales > UBA7960 > SLSG01. Next base: position 397 of record SLSG01000142.1, read on the forward strand.
TGTGCGTGCGGGAGTTCATCGACCGCATGGACTATGCCTATGCGGCGGCTGACCTGGTGGTAAGCCGTGCCGGGGCCATCGCGGTATCCGAGATATGCGCCGTGCAGAAACCGGCCATCCTCATCCCCTCCCCGAATGTGGCGGAAGACCACCAGACAAAGAATGCAATGGCCCTGGTCAACCAGCATGCGGCCATCCTGGTAAAGGACCATGAAGCCATGGAGCAGATCGGCCCCGCTGTGCTGGAGCTGATCAGGGACGAGGAACGCAAGTATCGCCTGGTGGAACGCCTGGCAGGATTGTCTTACCGGGACGCGGCGGATGTGATCGCCGGGGTCGCCCTGACACTGATCAAAAACTGAAACGAAAAAAATGAATATTAACCGCATACAGCACATATTCTTTTTGGGAATCGGGGGCATCGGCATGAGTGCCATGGCCCGGTATTTCCATGACAGGGGTGTGCATGTAAGCGGATACGACAAAACCCCCTCCCCCATCACGCAGGGGCTTACAGAGGAGGGCATCCAGGTCGGGTTTGAGGACGACCCCATGTCCCTGCCGGCCGACACCGAGCTGTGCATTTACACCCCGGCCATCCCGTCCGGCAACCGCCTGCTGATGCATTGCAGGGCACAGGGTATTCCGCTGCTAAAACGGGCCGTGATACTTGGAGAGTTATCCAGGCAGATCCCCTGCATCGCCGTGGCGGGCACCCATGGCAAGACCAGCATCTGTGCCATGCTGACACACATTCTGAAAACCGCAGACATCCCGTCTGAAGCCTTGCTTGGGGGCATATCCGCCAACTACAACACCAATTACCTGGGCGACAAACAGGCCAGGTGGCTGATCGCAGAAGCAGATGAATACGACCGTTCCTTCCTGCACCTGCAAGCTGAAATGGCCATCATCACCTCAACGGATCCCGACCACCTGGATGTTTATGGCAACAGGGAAAGCATGCTGGGGTCATTTTCATCCTTTGCCGAAAGGGTCCGTGCCGAAGGGCCTCTGCTGGTCAGGGATGGACTGCAGGACGCAGGGATTCAACACGGAAGGCTCCTGACCTACGGAACCGGCATGGATGCAGACTACAGGGCCGGCAACATCCGGATACTGGAGGGTACCTATCACGCGGATTTTAGCGGACTGCTTGACATGCCGGATGTGGCAATCGGGACCCCCGGCAGACACAATGTGGAGAATGCCCTCGCAGCGGCGGCCATTGCATACCAGGTCGGGGCAGACCCGAAACACATCCGCGCCGCCCTGGCAAGCTGCCTTGGGGTGAAGCGCCGGTTCGAAATCATTTACCGCAGCACCGCGGTTACCTATATCGATGATTACGCACACCATCCGCGTGAACTCGCAGCATGCATACAGACCGCCAGGGAAATGTTCCCGGGCAAAAAGATCACGGGGGTGTTCCAGCCCCACCTGTACAGCCGGACCCGCGACCTGGCCCAGTGGTTTGCAGAAAGCCTGGAAATGCTCGACGAGGCCATCCTGCTGGAGATCTACCCGGCCAGAGAGGAAGCCATGCCGGGGATCCATTCCGGGATCATCCTTGAAAAGATCTCCAGCCGGGACAAACTGCTGACATGCAGGGAGAAGCTGCTGGAAGTGCTGCAGAACAGGGACCTGGAAGTGTTGATTACGATGGGGGCCGGCGACATCGACCGCATGGTCGGACCGATCAGGGAAATGCTTATCCGACGAAAAAATACATGATAAAAAAGATACTACATATCGCCCTTTACCTGGCATTCCCGGCCTGCGCCATGGTACTGCTTGGCTTTGCCACCGAAAACCACCAGCGCGCAGCCTGCACCCATTTCGAGGTCAGGGTGGCCAGAAGCGGGGATCTGGCATTTTTGAGTCCGGAGGAAGTCAGGCAAATGGTTATCCGGCAGTTCGACACCATTACCGGAAGGGTCATTCCGAAGGGCAAGCTGCCGCAAATACGGCAATTCCTGCTGTCAAATCCCTATGTGGACAGGGCCGCAGTGTACCTGACGCTGGATGGCGGACTCTTTATTGAGGTATCCCAACGCGAGCCCCTGCTGCGGGTCATCAACAGCAACAACCAGAGTTTCTATGTAGACCGCTCGGGCAGGCTGATCCCGCCGAGCAGGAACTATACACCCAGGGTCATGGTGGCCACCGGCCATATCCGTGCGGAATATTCCCCGGCCATCCTGCTGGGCGATTCCCCGGATTCCGTCTCATTGGCAGATGGGGAAATGGTACTCAGGGACCTCTACCGGCTGGCCTCCCACCTTTGCAGGGACCCTTTCTGGCATGCCTTCATCGACCAGGTGTATGTGACCTCCAGGGGAGAGTTTGAACTCATCCCCAAGAACGGGGCGCACACCATTGAATTCGGGCGGCTGGATCAGATGGACGAAAAACTGGACAAGCTGATGTTCTTCTACCGCCATGGCATCGGGCAGGCGGGATGGAATTATTACAGCCGCATCAACATCAAGTACAACAAGCAAATCGTATGTTCTAAATAAATATTGTTATGGAATCTAAAGAGATAATTGTCGGATTGGATATTGGATCAACCAAGATCGCATGCATTGTCGGAAGGAAAAACGAGTACGGCAAGGTGGAGATACTTGGACTCGGCAAGGCGGATTCACTCGGGGTGAACCGGGGGGTGGTCGAGAACATTCAAAACACCGTTGACTCCATCAAGAAGGCCGTTGAAGAGGCCAGCGCGAGCTCCGGCGTGGAGATCAAGGTGGTGAATGTCGGCATTGCCGGGCAGCATATCCGCAGCCTGCAGCACCGGGGCAATATCATGCGCAACAGCCTGGAAGAGGAAATCGCGGATACTGACACCCAGAACCTGATCGAGAACATGTACAAGCTGGCCCTGCCCCCCGGGGAGGAGATCATCCACGTGATTCCGCAGGAGTATATCATTGACGGGCAACAAGGAATCCGGCAGCCCATCGGCATGTCGGGCAATTGCCTGGAAGCCAACTTCCACATCATCACCGGAAAGGTGGCCGCCGCAAAGAACATCGAGAAATGCGTGACAAAGGCGGGCCTGGATATCATGGACCTGATCCTGGAGCCTCTGGCTTCGGCTGAGTCGGTGCTCAGTGCCGAAGAGAAGGAGGCCGGGGTGGTACTGGTGGACATTGGCGGGGGCACCACTGATATGGCCATTTTCCAGGACGACATCATCAGGCATACCGCCGTGATCCCGCTTGGCGGAAACGTCATCACCGACGACATCAAAGAGGGTTGCTCCATTATAAGAACCCAGGCAGAGGCCTTGAAAAAGGCCTTCGGCTCCGCCCTGGCAGGCGAGAACAGGGATGAGGAGATTGTATCCATACCCGGACTCAAGGGGCGGGATCCCAAGGAGATCAGCCTGAGGAACCTGGCCCACATCATTCAGGCGCGTATGGAGGAGATCATTGAACACGTTTACTATGAAATCAAGACTTCCGGTTTTGAGAACAGGCTGATTGCCGGGATTGTGCTTACCGGGGGTGGCAGCCAGCTTAAGCATGCGGCCCAGCTGACCTCCTTTATTACAGGCATGGATACCCGAATCGGGTACCCCAATGAGCACCTGGCCAAATCTCCCTCCGGGGAGGTGGGAAGTCCGATGCATGCCACAGGAATCGGACTGGTGATCAAGGGCCTTCAAAAAGCTGAATACCAGCATAAACACCAGAAAAAGGGGGCGGCAGAGAAAAGCAGGGAGCGGGTAAGTTTTCTGGACAAAATTCTGAACAAGGGAATAGAGTTTTTTGAAAAAGACAGCAATAGTTAATAATTTATTAACATATCCCTGTTGAAAAATAAGCAGGCCGCCAAACAAGGAATAAAACATTCAATTAAGTACCTTCACAACCCTATAAACGATGACAACTGACATGATAAAATTCGATCTTCCCAAAAACCAGTCCTCCATTATTAAAGTCGTGGGCGTCGGCGGTGGCGGGAGCAACGCGGTAAATCACATGTTCAAGCAGGGCATTGAAGGGGTGGATTTCGTCGTATGCAATACCGACAGCCAGGCCCTGGAGATGAGCCCCGTGCCGAACAAGTTGCAACTGGGCGCCAGCCTCACCGAGGGAAGGGGTGCAGGCAGCATTCCGGAGGTGGGAAAGAATGCCGCGATGGAAGACCTCGAAAGGATCAAGGAGATCCTGGAGAAGAACACCAAAATGCTTTTCATCACAGCTGGAATGGGGGGTGGAACGGGTACCGGGGCAGCTCCGGTCATCGCAAAAACATCCAAGGAAATGGGCATCCTGACCGTGGCCATTGTAACCATTCCCTTTGCCTTTGAGGGGCGCAAACGCCGGCAGCAGGCCGAGGAAGGCATCCGCAACCTGAAAGAGCATGTGGACACCCTGCTGCTGATCTGCAATGACAGGCTGCGCGAGCTGTTCGGGAACCTGTCGGTGAGCGAGGCCTTCGGGAGGGCAGACAATGTGCTGACCACTGCAGCCAAGGGGATCGCAGAGATCATCACCCTCACCGGAAACATCAATGTGGACTTTGCGGATGTAAAGACCGTCATGTCGGATTCCGGGGTGGCCATCATGGGCAGCGGCAGTGCAGAAGGGGAGCACCGGGCCATCAAGGCCGTAGAGGAGGCACTCGCCTCTCCCCTGCTCAACGACAACCACATTCGGGGTGCCAGGAACATACTGCTGAACCTGACCAGCGGAACGGAAGAAATTTTGATGGACGAGGTCACCGAGATCACCGACTACATCCAGATTGAAGCCGGATCGACGGCTGAGATCATCTGGGGACTCGGCAAGGATGAATCTCTCGGCAACAAGATCAATATCACACTGGTCGCCACCGGTTTCGGAGAGGGGAACACCCTCGGTATGGAATTGGAGCAAAAGCAGGTTAAAAGAAAGATGCATGAGCTTCCCAACACCTCCAGGCAGGAGGACGGCAAGCGCAAGGAAGTGGTCCGGCAGGAGCAAGACGGCATGAGGCTGATCTTCAAGGGTGAAGAAACCAGGGACAAGGACAGCAAGCCGGAGCCGTCAAAGACCGGCAGCTTCCAGTTTGACAGCCGGGGGGATGAACACGATGGACAGGACAACGGTGGAAGGCAGGACAACAGGCTTCGGGCAGAGGCACAGAACCAATTCGGGCCGGAGGCAAACCCGGTATCGGAGGAGGAGCTTCAGCGCAAAATCCGCGAAAGGGAACAGCGCCTCCGCGAGCTGAGCGTGAAGTTGAAAACATCCGAAGGACTGCATGACCTGGAAAAACAACCTGCATTCGTAAGGCGGAATGTTGTCCTGAGCAAGGTGCCGGCAAGCAATGAATCCCAGATCTCCCGTTTTACGCTGCAGGAGGGGGATGATCAAAAAGTGCAGATTAAATCGAATAATTCGTTTTTACACGATAATGTAGACTGATCCCTGCCACTTTTTTGTATCTTTGCACCCAGAAAATTTTTATTTTGCAAGGATATATGAGGTTGAAACAAATTTCAGTCCCCATCATCACCGGCCTGCTTGCCTTGTTGCTCGCGGGATGCGGGAAAGATGACCCAGAGCGGATCGCAGAAAAGGACAGGCAAAAGATCCTGGAGTACATCAGTGAACACGGACTGGATGCACAGGAGCATGAATCAGGGGTGTTCTATGTGATCGAACGGGAAGGCAGTGGCGGACATCCTAGCGCTTCTTCGGTAGTGAAGCTAAATTACACGGGAAAACTTCTGGACGGAAAGGTCTTTGACAGCGGATACGGAACCAGCCTCCGTCTGATGAACACCATACAAGGCTGGCAATACGGCATTCCGATGTTCAGAAAAGGGGGAGAGGGCTTGTTGCTCATTCCTTCGGGTCTCGGGTACGGACAATGGCCCACGGGAAGCATCCCGGGAAATTCCGTGCTAATCTTTGAGATCGAACTGATCGACTATTTTTAAATACTTGTATTAAATTAGCATTCCAAAATAACCAAAGGATATGGCCAGCAAGAAAGACCTCAAGAAAGACATAAATTACCTGATCGACGAAGTGATCGGCACTTGTTTACTGCATCAATACACACAGGGCAAGGAAAGGCAGGAGGAACTGGACGGCATCATCACCGAAATGATCGAATTTCGTGACAAGCTGATCCACAAGGCCAATCACCCGGAAGGAAAAGAGGTAAAGCTCAAGACCTATTATCGCTCATTGTATGACGAGCTGCTGGATAAGGTCAACAATGCATTTGACAAGATCAGCGGGACGACGGAATAAAGGTCTACGGGAAATCAGGATTTTTAAGGCGCCTTTCTGCGCCTTTTTTTGTACCTTCACAATGATCGTATGTGCGGACGCTTCACACTGGCAAAACATCCACGGGAAATCTCCGAACGGTTCCGGATAACTATTCCGGATGAGTTGACTACGCCTGTTCTGAGCGCCTTGCCGGTTTTCAACGCCGCTCCGGGGCAAAGCCTCCCCCTGGTCACACAGAAAGATCCCGAGCAGTTGTCGATGGCGCAATGGGGCATTCCGGCACCATGGAAAACACGGGGACTCGTCATCAATGCCCGGAGCGAAACCCTGGCAAGCAAGAAGATGTTTAGCGGACTTCTGGCCGGTGGCCGTTGCCTGGTGCCGGCCGATGGATTTTACGAATGGCAAAAGCAGCAAGGAAAAAAACAGCCTTTCCGCTTTGTCATGGAAGACAAAGGGATATTTGCCTTTGCCGGACTATGGGGCTTTTTTCCACTGGAAGGCAGGGAAAACATACCCGCTTTCACGATCCTGACCACGGCAGCCAATGCGCTGGTGTCTGACATACACGACCGAATGCCCGTCATCCTAGCCGGGGAAATGGAACAGGCATGGCTCTCCGGTTCGCTGGCGGAGGATGACATTAAAAATATTTTACAGCCTTTCCCGGCCGGGCAGATGCGCTCCTACAAGGTATCCCCGAGCGTGAACAAGGTCACCATCAACCATTCCGGATTGATCGAGCCCTGGAAGGACAACACCCTTACATTGGATTTATAATGACAGACAAGAAAAAACAAGGCAGCCGGAAGCCGGCCGCAGGTGCCAGAAAACCGGCCGCAGGTGCCAGAAAACCAGCCGCAGGCCGCCGGAAACCAGCCGCAGGCCGCGGGCAATCCACAGATGACCGCAGGCAGGACACAGACAGCCGTAGGACAGACAGCCGCAGGACAGACAGCCGCAGTACGGACAGCCGCAGCACGGGCGGCCGCAGGACGGACAACCGCAGCACGGACAACCGCAGCACGGGCGGCCGTAAACCAGCACCCGCCAGCCGGGAATCTGCAGCCGGACGTCCCCCCCATAAAACCGGGGACAGGCCGGGTACGCGCACAGAACGTACCGCAGCAGCCGGCGGCAGGCCGGGTGCACGCACCGGGAGGCCCACATCAGCTGGCGGCAGGACAGGCGCACGCACCGGGAGGCCCACATCAGCCGGTGACAGGACAGGCGCACGCCCCGGACGACCCACATCAGCCGGTGACAGGACAGGTGCACGCCCAGGGCGGCCCACAGGACGGCCCACAGGACGGCCCACAACGGCCGGCTCCGGACCGGATACCCGTCCTGGCCGTCCCACATCAACCGGCGGCAGATCTGGTATGCGCACCGGACGTCCCGCATCAGCCGGAGGCAGACTGGGTGCACGCCCAGGGAGGCCCGCAACGGCCGGCTCCAGGACAGGTGCACGTCCAGGGCGGCCCACATCAGCCGGCCGCAGGCCCACAGATGACCGCAGGCAGGACCCGGACAGCCGCAGCACGGACAGCCGCAGCACCTACAGCCGCAGCACGGGCGGCCGTAAACCAGCACCCGCCAGCCGGGAATCTGCAGCCGGACGTCCCCCGCATAAAACCGGGGACAGGCCGGGTACGCGCACAGAACGTACCGCACCAGCCGGTGCCAGGACAGGTACACGCCCCGGAAGGCCCACATCAGCCGGCGCCAGGGCAGCCAGTGAAAGAAGGACCGCAGGGAGGCCGGCAAGCAAGGGAAGAACTGCAAAAGGCAAGCTCCCTCCCATGAGTGATACCATACGCCTGAACCGCTTTATCGCCAATGCCGGGGTATGCTCCCGGAGGGAGGCCGACGTGCTGATCAGCACCGGTGCGATCACCGTCAACGGAAAGATCGTCACCGAGCTGGGCACCAAGGTGAAACCGGGTGACACCATATTATATGGCGGACAAAAGCTCGTAAATGAAAAAAAGGTGTACGTACTGCTGAACAAGCCAAAAGATTACATCACCACCAGCGATGATCCGCAGGAGCGGAAAACCGTGATGGAACTGGTAAACGCCGGCAGGGAACGCATCTACCCGGTGGGCAGGCTCGACCGGAATACCACCGGACTGCTGCTGCTGACCAACGACGGGGAGTTGACCAAACGACTGACCCATCCGAGTCACAAGGTTAAAAAACTCTACCATGTGCACCTCGACAAAAAAGTCAGCAAGCCGGATATGGAAAAAATCGCGGCAGGGACCAAATTGGATGATGGATTGGTGATACCCGACCAGCTGGCCTATGCCGGAAAGGAAGGACAAAAAAATGAGGTGGGCATCGAATTGCATTCCGGGCAGAACCGGGTGGTGCGCCGCATCTTTGAACACTATGGTTACCAGGTGCTGAAGCTCGACCGGGTTTCCATTGCCGGACTGACGAAAAAAGACCTGCCAAGGGGCAAGTGGCGCTTTTTATCCGAAAAAGAAATCAGCTTCCTTAAAATGCTGTAGGGTTTTTTCCGTTTATATGGATATGGAAACATCCGCATCCGTACGAAAGCGACTGATCAAACAATTCCTCAGGCTGGCCCTGCTATCCGGAGGGATCTTCATCGTATCGGCACTGGCACTGCTAATCACCCTGGGTTTCCTTTACCAGGACCGGATAAAATCCATGTTCCTGGCAAGCATCAATGAACAGCTGAAGACAGAGATCCTGGTCGGCGACATCCGCCTGGACCTGGTCAGGAGCTTTCCGCTGGCATCCCTCACCTTCAACCAGATTACCATCCTTGGCAGTCCGAATGCCAACGCCCGCGACACCCTGCTTAGCTCGGAAAGGATCCAGGTGCAGTTCAGGCTGATGGACCTCCTCAGGAAAGAATATACCGTTAGCCAGATTACCGTGAGTCGGGGCTTTGCCCGGCTGGAACTGGACCGCGAAGGCCGTTCCAACTTCGATTTATGGGAGCCGGCCAGCGATACCGCAGGGCAGAAAAGCGGGTTCAACCTGGACCTGCAACGGGTCGTCCTGAACAACCTCCGGCTGAAATACGATGACCAGCGCGGAGGGCACCTTATCGACCTGGACATCGCACGCGCAAGCCTGAGCGGGTCTTTCAGCCAGAGCCGCTATACGATGACGGCCAGCGGGGACATGCTTGCCGGGGAGATTCGCATCGACAGCATCCCGATCCTCAGCGGGAAATCCCTAAGCCTGGATGCGGACATGCGGGTCGAGCAACAAAATACTTTCCACTTTCAGAAAGGGAACATCAAAATCAACAACCAAAGCTTCGGAATCACGGGCAGCATCGCACATACGGAAGAAGGGACGGTTTATGACACGAAGATAGAGGGGGTTCGCCTTTCGATGCATGAACTGCTCCAGGACCTTCCCGAGGTGTTGAAAAAGTATACCGCTGGGTATCAGGCCCGGGGCGACCTGGCGTTCTCCGCACATATCAGCGGCAGGTACTCTTCAACCGAGAAACCCTTCATCTCGGCCAGTTTCGATGTGGCCCGCGCAGAGTTCCACGACCCGGCCATTAATGTACGGCTGCGCGGAACGAACTTCAGCGGCCGCTTTGACAATGGCCCGGGCCAGCGCATGGAAACCGCCACCCTTGAGATCCGCAATTTCCAGACGGCGGTGAGTGACGGACTAATCCGGGGAAGCATCCGGATAAACAACCTGTTGAAGCCTTATCTAGACCTGCAGGTGATGGCCGATGTGGATGCCGGCGACATGGCGAGGCTGCTGAGGCTGGACACCGTGGAGCGCGCCTCCGGCAGGGTTAGCATGGACCTTAACTTCCAGGGCGGCATGAGTTCGAAAAACAGCTTTACCGGGCAGGACCTGATCAAGGCCCGTGCAAGCGGCAGCATCTCTGCCAAAAACCTGGCCTTCGCCTTGAAAAACAACAAGCTGGTCTACCACGGCTTCAGTGGCTCCCTGCAATTCCGAAACAACGACCTGCAGATCGAATCCTTCAGCGGAAAGGTTGGAGGGAGCGATTTTAACGTGAGCGGATATTTCCGCAATGTGTTGCCCTATGTCTTTCTGGAAGGGGAAACCCTCCATATGGTGGCCAGCCTGCAGGCAAACCACATCGACTTTGACGAGCTGCTGCAGCACGAGGTGTCGGGTGCCGACACCACTTACCGCCTGCGTTTCAATGACCGGCTGGGGTTCCAGCTGGATGCCCGGGTCGGTTCCCTGAAGTTCCGCAAGTTCGAGGCAAGGAATGTCGCCGGGACCGCCAGCCTGCAAAACAAAAAGTTTTACGCAGAGAACGTCGTGTTTAACTCCATGAACGGGCAGGTGATGGCCGCCGGCTTCATTGACGGCACAAGGCCTGACCGCCTGGTCATCGGATGTGACACCCACCTGGGCCGGGTGGACGTGCACCAGCTGTTTTACCAGATGGGGAACTTCGGACAGAATGGGATACTTGCAGAGAACATCTTCGGCATCATCACGGCGGATTTCATGTTCACCTCCATATGGTCGCCCGCACTGGAGATTGACTGGAGGACCCTGGAGACACAGGCAAGTGTAAAGGTGGAAGACGGGGTGCTGGTGGACTTCCAACCAATGATCGCCCTGTCGCGCTTCCTCCGGGTGGATGACCTGAGCCGCGTCACCTTTTCCACCCTCGAGAACCAGATCCGCATTCAGAACAACAAAATCATGATCCCCGACATGGAGATCAAGTCCAGCGCCCTCAACCTGCAGCTTTCGGGGGAGCACAGCTTCGACAACCAGATCGATTACCAGATGCAGATCCTGCTTTCGGAACTGCTGGCGCGCAAAAACCGTGAGCGGCGCAACCCGCAGGAACAGTACGGGGAGATCATCGACGACGGGCTGGGCCGCACCACCCTTTTCCTGAGGGTAACGGGAACCCTGGACGATCCGGTGTTCCGCTACGACCACCAGGGCGTCAGGGAAAAGATCCGTGACGACCTCAGGCAGGAGGCACGCAGCCTACGGAACGTATTCAGAACGGAGTTCAACTTCCTGTCACGCAGTCCACGCGATACCGTCCCCACACCACTCAGCAAGCGCCAAAGGGAAATGCAACGGCTCAGGCAGCAGGAAGAAGGAAAACTCATTATAGAGTGGGATGATTTATAAGCGATGATCGTATTCCCGAATGCCAAGATCAATCTCGGACTCCACATCACCGGCAAGCGCCCGGACGGGTACCATTCCATAGAGACCGTGTTGCTGCCCGTCAGGCTATGCGATGCGCTGGAAGCAGCAGTGCACCCTGCGGAAGTCAGTTCCGCCAACCCGGAACAGTCTGCCGGCAGCCAGTCCCAGGTCATCAACAGCCAGTCCCGGTCACCCACCACCTTCACCATGAGCGGAATCCCCATCCCGGATGACGGGCGGCCAAATCTTTGCATGCAGGCGGTGCAGCTCTTCCGGGAGTACATCCACCGTGAGGAGGCAACGCCCCAGGAACGAGGGAATAGCTTCTCAAGGAAAGCCCTCAGCGTGCACCTTCACAAGCTTATTCCTGCGGGGGCCGGACTGGGCGGGGGAAGCTCGGATGCGGCATTCATGCTCCGCCTGCTGAATGAACTCTCAGGTACAGACCTGGATGTACGGTCCCTCAAAAAACTGGCAGCCAGACTTGGCAGTGATTGTCCATTTTTTTTGTCGGATGGGCCCGCACTGGCCAGCGGCCGGGGAGAAATTCTGCACCCCATTGAACTTCCGGCGCTGCAGGGGATACAGGTGGGATTGGTCGTACCTCCCATCCATGTTTCCACGGCGGCAGCCTATGCCGGGGTTGTGCCGAAGTCCCCGGCAGCAAGCCTCCGGGAAATTCTTTCCCATCCGACGGAAACCTGGAAGAAAAAACTGGTGAATGACTTCGAGGAGCACATTTTTGCCAGCTTTCCGCCGATACGCGACATTAAAGACCGCATTTACGGACTCGGGGCCCTGTATGCCTCCATGAGCGGGAGCGGATCGGCCGTTTTCGGACTCTTCCCGGTGGACCATGCGGCCTCCCTTGGCGATAGTTTGCGCAGGTCCTTCCCCGGAAGCTTCACCTGGAGCGGTCCGGCACTTGCCTGAACGCCACTTTCCCTTTGTCTTTGCTGAATGGTTTTTTTTCTGCATTTTTGTGGGCGAAAACCCTATGCCAACCCAAAAACCTTCATCCCATGCGAAAGACATTTCTACTCTCTTCCATCCTGGTCCTACTCTTTACCGGGGCCAGGGCTGCCGACAACGTGCTCACCCCACAGAACCTGTTTGACCTGCAAACCGTGGCAGAGGTGGCCATATCGCCAGACAACGACTTCATCGCCTTCACCCTGAACGTCCCGAGGCCTTTCTCGCACACTGCGGGGGGGGATTACAGGGAACTCTACATATATGAAGTAGAGACAGGTGACATCATTCCGTTCATGACCGGAAACCGCTCGGTATTCGGACTGGGCTGGACCCCTTCAGGGAATGCCGTTACCTTCCGGGCCAATCTGCCCCAGCAGGCAGGCACGCAGGTGTATGCCATGCGCCTGAGGGGTGGGGAAGCCTTCCCGCTGACCCGCCATCCGGGCGGGGTAAACAGCTATGCCTTCATTGACGAACAGACCCTGGCCATCGTATCTGCCGAGGCAGAGGATCCGGCACGTGCGCAGCTTCGCGGCAAAGGCTTCGACATCGAGGTGTACGAGGAGGAATTCCGGCACCTGAACCTGTACCGCTATGACATTGCCACCCACACCGCCCGGCAGCTCACCAGCGATGTAACCGTGTTCGACTTCGTGCTGAGCCCGGACAAGAAATATGCGGCCGCAGCCATCGCCCCCCGCAACCTGGTAGACGACAGCTATATGTTCAAGCGCATCCATCTGGTCAACATGGAAACCGGAGAGGTTACCCACCTGATGGAAAACCCGGGCAAACTGGGAAACATGGCCTGGAGTCCGGACGGCAGCAAGCTGGCCTTCCGCTCCGCCAGTAAGCTGGAAGACTCCGTGGTGGGCAGCCTCTTTCTGATGGATGTGCCGACCGGTAAATCCTTTGAAGAACTCCCCAACCTGGTCAAAGGCATGGAGCTCTCGGTGATCGACTTCGCCTGGGAGAACGACAATACCCTGCTGTATGCAGCCGAAGAGGGCGTGGACATCGTATTGAGCAGGCAGAACGTTGAACCGGTCAGGACGCGGACCGAGAACGGGCATACCATTTACGAATTCGCAGAGCGCCAGGTGCTGATCGCCCCGGACACGGTTTTCTTTGGTGGGTTTACGCTGAGTGGCGGACTGGTGGCTTTTGCAGGGCATACCGCCCAGCACCCTTCCGAGCTGTTCACTTTCGATCCGGTAAGCGCCGACCTGGTCAGGCATACCAACCACAATCCCTGGCTGGAGGACATCCGGCTG
>SLSG01000266.1 GCA_007130545.1 Bacteroidales bacterium
GGGGTAAATGTGAGTGGTCCGTTCCTGGGGATCTGTCCGGTTTTGGGGAGCTGTCGGTCCCTCGGGGGAGCTTTCCGGTCGCTTACCGGGTTAGATGAATAGCTGTACAATGAAATGCAGTGCGGCAATCAACATGAAAACCCCTCCGAAAATAGCGGTGCGTTTCGCAAAAGGGAGTCCGAAATTTTGTCCCCCGGCCAGTCCGGCAAAAGTGAACAGGAATGCCGACAGGGTGACCAGCAGGGTGGCCAGCCAGACCTGGGTGTGAAGCAGCCCCAGGGCAAGCCCGACCAACAGGGCGTCGATGCTGGCGGCCAGTGCCAGCACCACCATCACTTTTCCGCTGTTGATGTCAAATACCCGGGCTTCCGGGTGACGATTCTGTGCCCCATAAATCATTTTTCCCCCGATGTATCCGAAGATTGCAAAGGCGCCCCAAGACTCCAGTCCTTCGAACCTGGGCTGCAACAACCCGCCAAGCCACAAGCCCGACAACAACAACAGCATGTGCATGATGGCAAAAACCAGGGCCGCCTTGAGCGAAACCCCGGGCTTGACAAGTCCGGAAACGGAACTGTTGGAAATGGCCAGTGCAAAGCAATCCATGGCCAATCCGAGGGCAACAATAAAAATGATGAGCACGTCCATTGATAATCCTATTATGCCGGAGATGGCCTAATTTTGGCAGTTATGGCGTTGTGGCCGGGTATGCGCTAATATGCCGTTTATGAACTTTTATGCCAGCAAAGATACAATCCTTTCGAGTCCGGCAAGGTCTTCCCCGTCAAAGGCATCCGTTTTGTTGCTGTCCACGTCCAGTACCCCGATGATCTTTCCTTCCGCATCCCTCACCGGCACGACGATCTCACTTTTCGAGCGCGGATCGCAGGCAATGTGGCCGGGAAAACTGTGCACGTCAGCCACCACAATGCTTTCTTCCCGGTGGATGCCCGCCCAGCATACCCCTTTGTCCTTTTCGAGATGCTGGCAGGCCACGGGACCCTGGTAGGGACCCACAATCAGTTCCTCCCCGTCCAGCAGGTAAAAGCCGGTCCAGAAAAAATGTTCCATCTTGTGGTGCAGCACAGCCACCATGGTAGCCATCCGCGAAAGGGGATTGCCCTGCTTTGCGAGCAATTCTTCCAATTGTTTGTAAAGCCTTTGATAACGGCCTTTTTTTCCCTGTGCGCCCATCTGTTTCGCTGGTTTAGATCTGTGAATCTGGTTGAGATCAGTATATCGATTCAGACGGATAAACCCGTGCAGCGGGACAAATGTTCAGTTCGCGGGAATACGGGTACATTTTCCGGCCTTTTATACTTCCAGCTTCTCCAGCTCCACGGTGAAATGCCGCATGATGGGCTTTTCGTTCACAATGCGGTATCCCCGCCGGATCTGGTCGCGGCGCTCGTGGATGTTCCCAAGGCAGGCGGCCACATAGTCCATGTGGTTGTTCGTATAGGTCCTGCGTGGGATGGCCAGGCGAAGCAGCTCCATCGCGGGGTAGCGGTTTTCGCGTGTGACCGGGTCGCGGTCGGCCATCAGGGTGCCAATCTCAACGCCCCTGACGCCCCCTTCCAAGTATAGCTCGATGGCCAGGGTCTGGGCCTGGTACTCTTCTTTCGGGATCTGGGGCAATATCTTTTTTGCATCCACAAACACGGCATGTCCGCCGGTCGGCTCCTGAAAAGGAACGCCGAGTTCCCTGAGTTTCTCCCCAAGGTAGGCCACCTGTCCGATGCGGGACTCCAGGTAATCGAACTCCGTGCCCTCCATCAGTCCCTGCGCAAGGGCCCCCATGTCACGTCCGGCCATACCCCCGTAGGTGACGAAGCCTTCAAACATGATGTTGTACACGCTGGCCTGATCGTACAGTGCCTTGTCGCGCATGGCGATGAAGCCGCCCATGTTCACGATGGCGTCTTTCTTGCTGCTCATTGTGGCAGCATCTCCGTAAGAAAACATTTCCCTGACGATGTCGCGGATGTCGTGTTGCTCATAAGCTTTCTCGCGCACCTTGATGAAGTAAGCGTTCTCTGCGAATCGGGCAGCGTCGAAAACCACCGGGATGCCGTATTTTTTACTCAGGGCAGCCACCTCGCGGATATTCTCCATGGATACCGGTTGTCCGCCATTGGTATTGCATGTCACGGTAATCAGGCAGAATGGGATCTTTTCTGCGGGATTGGACTTGTAGATTTTTTCGAGTTTGTTCAGGTCAATATTGCCCTTGAAGGGATGCAAAAGGGTGGTGCTGCAGCCCTCATTGATGGTACAGTCCACCGCCACGGCCCTCCTGAACTCAATGTGTCCCTTGGTGGTATCGAAATGGGCATTCCCGGGAACAAGGTCTCCCTGCTTGATCATTGCGGAGAACAATACGTTCTCTGCGGCCCGTCCCTGGTGGGTGGGCAAGAAATATGGCATGCCCAATAAATTGTTGATGGCATCCTTCATCTTGTAATAGGACAGTGAGCCGGCATAACTTTCGTCTCCCAGCATCACCTCCGACCACTGGTAGTGGCTCATGGCACCCGTACCTGAATCGGTAAGCAGGTCAATGAACACCTGGTCGCTGCGAAGGCTGAACAGGTTGTAACTGGCCTCCCTGATCCATTGTTCGCGCTGTGCACGGGTAGAGCGGGTCAGGGGTTCCACGACTTTTATTCTGTAGGGTTCGGCATATGGCAAATTCATGGCTTAAAACACTTTTGATGAGCGGAATATGGTATGATAAAAGGGAGACAGGCGCCCAAGCGGTCCTGATACCCGGATTGCGGATGGGGAGCGGAACTCAGAAGGAGAAGGTGTCCCTTCTTTTCAGGTTGCGGTAGATGTGCTTGATGGAAAGGATGCGGTACATACAATCAACCCATTAGGGAAAACAAATGTAATAAAAAGTGCGCAAACGGACGCCATTTGTCCGTATTTGAACAATAGTTTAAACCTAATTCCTGGCCCGGATTTTCATAAGCCGTTATAAACCAAAATTATGGATCATATGGTATGTTAATTGATGTTTGGAATTGTCCTAAAAAAAATATCTGATGAAAAATAATGCAAACACCATGAAACCACATGCACACACTCATGTTTTGCATGCAACTTCCCTTAGGGGCTGCGCACTGCTGATACTGGTGCTAATGCTGCCGGTTGTCGGACTGATGGCCCAGTGGGAGCCCATCCGATATGAAATGGAAATGGAGATACGGTACGAGGAGAATGAGCTGGTCGCCGCTTGCATGCTGACCGTAAGGAATACCTCCGGCCGTCCGCTGGACTCCCTGCCGCTGCGGCTTTACAAACTCCTGCAGGTGACAGAGGTGCTCGACCATAACGGACAGGCCCTGCCCTTTTCCCAGGAAGTGACCTCCATCGAAGAAGTTCCGCCCTGGCAGGTGAATGCCATACGGATTACCCTCCCGGAAGCCGTACTGCCCGGGGAACTGGCCCTGGTCAACATCTCCTATGCCGGAACCCTTGCAGGCTATGCGGAGATTATGGGTTATGTCAAAGACCGCATCGACCCTTCTTTTACGATCATCCGCGAAGACGCCATTGCGTATCCCGCTGTGGGAGAACCCAACCTGGAGTCGCTCATGGGCGTCATGTTTCATGCTTATGATTACCGGGTGACCTTGCGGGTGCCCGGCGACCTCGTCGTGGCCAACGGGGGGAACCTGGTCGAAAAAACGACCGAAAACGGATCGACCGCCTATACCTACGAGAACATCAAGCCGGCCTGGCGGATGGATTTTGCGGTGGCACCCTACC
>SLSG01000149.1 GCA_007130545.1 Bacteroidales bacterium
CCCAGGTGGGCAACAGCATGCAGGTGCCGGACTTCAACACGGCATTCCATACCTATGCGATTGAATGGACCCCTGATGGAATCGAGTTTTTCATTGACGATGAACACTATTTCAGCTTTGCCAACGACAAAGCCGGGAACCATGCCACATGGCCTTTTGACAAACGCTTCCACCTGATACTGAATATCGCCATCGGTGGAAACTGGGGAGGCGCCCAGGGCATTGATCCCAACCTGACCGAAGCCACGATGGAGATTGAGTCCATAAGGGTGTACAGCACTACGGAAGTGCCCGCAGTCAGCGGACCGGAACTGGTATTGTCCGGCTCAGAGGCTGCATTCGAGGTACCCAACAATCCGGAAGCTTCCTATGTATGGGAAATTCCGGCTGACGCCACAGTCATTTCGGGCTTTGGCTCGCCAAAGATCCGGGTGCGCTGGGGAGAAAGCAGCGGGGAGGTTTCTGCCTTGATTACCAATGCATGCGGAAGCGTGGAGGCACAGCCCTTGCAGGTGCAGGTAAAAACCGCACCTGACGGCAGCCAGTGGGAACCGCCCATGCATGAAAGCGACACCACCCTCTGGTATGAGAACCCCACCCAGGGGAACCAGTTGAATATAGGTCTTCAGAATGGGGATACCCACCTGGCTTTCAACATCCAGCAACCCACCAACAACCCCTCCATGGGCTATGACTTTGCAAGCCCGGTGGACCTGAGCGGATTTTCCTATTTCGGCTTTCAGATGATGTTGCCCGAAAACAATCCACCCCGGGTGGTCCGGCTCGACCTGATCGACCACAATGGCAACAACAACCAGCATCAGATCTTTAGGGTCAACGAGTTCGGGGAGGCCGGGGCGTTCCACTACCATATCTCACCGGTCAGCGCCGCCTCCGGCTTTGACCTTTCGGCCATCAGCAGGATGGTCTTTTACGTTAATTACGGAATATTTGGGACCTCCGGACAGGGTGAGCTATGGCTGAGAAATGTCTTTTTCTCCAGGGAAAATCCCACCAGTGTGAAGGACGGACCGCAGATCGAAACGATCCGGACCTACCCGAATCCGGCAAGTGAATACATTAACCTGCCTCAGGAACTGGAAAAGTTGGTGATGACAGACCTCTCAGGCAGGGTGGTCGTGCGGGAAATCAAGCCCTCCAGCCCTTTTCCCGTCAGCCACCTGCAAACCGGAATCTATCTTCTGCAACTAATCTGTGCCGGAACGGTCCACATTTCCAAGGTACTTATCTCCCGGTAAATAAATTATGGCGCTTCCACCGGTCGCTGCGATTTGAACGGGATGGGAGGCGCCCGAAAAATACGAACGCCTTAAGAAAAAAAATATGAAACCAAGGCTTTTCATCCTACCCGTACTGATCGTTTTGTTCTTTTCAGCCTGCAACACGAGGAATGAAAACAATGCGCCGGCAGGCAGCACACCGGAAATAGAAAGGAAGGTCGCTGCAATGCTCAGGGAGATGACCCTGGAGGAAAAAGTGGGACAGATGGTGCAGGTCACCCTGGATGTGATCGCCGAAGGGGAGGACTCCCTCAGCAGTTACGAACCCGTGGTGATGGACCCGGAAATGATGCGCCTGGCCTTTGAGAAATACCAGGTCGGATCGGTGCTGAATACCGCGAACAACCGCGCCAGGGACGTGCATGAATGGAACCGGACCATCGTCCAGCTTCAGGATGCCGCCATTGCAGGTTCGCGGCTGAACATCCCGATCATTTACGGACTGGACATGATCCACGGGGCTTCCTATGTGGACGGGGCCACCTTCTTTCCGCAACAGATCGGTATGGCCGCCACCTGGAATCCTTCCCTGGTGGAACGTGCCGGCGAGATTACAGCGTATGAGACCCGGGCCACCGGCGTGGCATGGACCTTCTCCCCCGTACTTGACCTGGGTGTCGACCCCCGCTGGCCCAGGCAATGGGAAACGTTTGGGGAAGACCCTTTGCTGGCTTCCGTCATGGGCCATCACCTGATCAAGGGGCTGGAAGGGCCGGACAATGACCTGTCAGACAAGTACAGA
The DNA here is from genome assembly GCA_007130545.1 of Bacteroidales bacterium. GTDB lineage: Bacteria > Bacteroidota > Bacteroidia > Bacteroidales > UBA7960 > SLSG01. Next base: position 2,044 of record SLSG01000149.1, read on the forward strand.
ATCGCCTCCTGCCCGAAACATTTCCTGGCTTACTCCCATACCCTCAGTGGCAAGGACCGCACCCCGGCATGGATCCCTGAAAACAAGCTCAGGGAATACCACCTGCCCCCTTTCGAGGCTGGGGTCCGTGCAGGAGCCATGACCGTCATGCTCAACTCAGGCGAAGTCAATGGCCTGCCCGTGCATGCCAGCAAGTACCTGATTACCGACGTGCTTAAGGGAGAACTGGGGTTCAATGGTTTTGTGCTGACAGACTGGAATGACATTGAGTACCTTCACCGGCGGCACCGGATCGCGAAGACCTTGAAAGAAGCGGTGAAGATCTCTGTCAATGCCGGGGTGGATATGTCCATGGTGCCCTACCATTTCGAGTTTGCCGACCACCTGATCGAACTGGTCAGGGAAGGCGAAGTCCCAATGGAAAGGATTGATGATGCGGTCAGAAGGATCCTTAGGGTCAAGCACCTGTTGGGACTTTTCGACACCCCCTATACCCTGGCCCGGGACTATCCGGACTTTGCATCGGAACACTTCGCCGGGGATGCATTCCGCACCGCCTCGGAATCCATGACATTGCTGAAAAATAAGGGCGCGCTCCTGCCCTTGCCTAAGGATGCACGAATTCTTGTAGGCGGACCCGCAGCAAATTCCATGCGGCCGCTGAATGGCGGATGGAGCTATTCCTGGCAGGGAAACCTGGTGGATGAATTCGCCACCGGCTACAACACCATATTTGAGGCATTTCGCCACCAGGCAGCCAATCCGGCTTTGGTCTCCCTGTATGAGGGGGTCAGGTATGCGGCAGAGGGGCATTACAGCGACGAGCTCATCGATGACCTGCAGCTTTTCCGCCAAATGGCCGGACAGGCCGATTACATTGTTCTGGCCATCGGGGAGAACTCCTATTGCGAGTTCCCCGGGAACCTGACAGACCTGTACCTTTCAAATAACCAGCAGGAACTGGTCAGGATCGCTGCCGCCACCGGCAAACCGGTCATTCTGGTTCTGGTCCAGGGCCGTCCCCGCCTCATCAGCCCGGTCGAACCCCTGGCGGCTGCAGTGCTCAACGCTTATCTGCCCGGAAATTACGGGGGAGACGCCATCGCTGCGGTACTATACGGAGATGTCAACCCCTCCGGGAAGCTTCCGTTCACTTATCCGCGTTACCCCAACAGCCTGGAGCCATACTACATCAAACATACCGAACAGCTGGAAAGGGGCGGGCCACCGCCTGAGTTACGATTTTTTCCGCAATACCATTTTGGAGACGGACTGAGCTACTCGGAGTTCGAGTTCTCTGAGCTGTGGATTGAGAATGGAGAATACCAGCCTGGTGAAACCATCAGGGGCAGCATACAGGTTCGTAACCTTTCCGCCATCCCCGGCATGGAGGTGGTGCAGGTTTACGTGTCGGATCATTATGCCAGTCTCACCCCGTCGGTCAAAAGACTTCGGGCTTTTGAGAAAGTCCTGCTTCAGCCTGGCCAGACAAGGAAGGTCGAATTTAAAATCCCGGTAAACGATCTGGCATTCGTGAACCTGGACAACAGCCGGGTTATTGAGGAGGGCGGCTTCACCATCAGCGCCGGGGGCCTCAAAAAAGATTTCAGGGTAAACAGAACCAAAGTTCTGGATAAGAAATAATTTTTTTTAGCTTTGTTATTCTGTAACCCTAATTTTTTACCCATGAAGGATGTTGTAATTGGAATAGACATAGG
>SLSG01000187.1 GCA_007130545.1 Bacteroidales bacterium
CTGCTCGTAAGCGCCCCAGAGTCCCTCCGTAATCCATTCCCCTTCATCCAGTATGCCCACCACCCGGGCGATCTCTTCCCTGAGTCCCCCCTCGTCCGACACAGTCATCAGGTTGGCATCATTGATCAGGGCACCCGCCCGGTTGAAATGCACATGGGCATCGATCATGCCCGGGGTCACGAAAGCACCTTGCAGGTCCACCACCTGCGTATTCCTTCCGGTATATTTCCTGGCTTCCCGGTCATTTTGCAGGACCGCCACAATCCGGTTGCCCGTTATGACAAGGGCCGAAGCCTCAGGGATTTCCCTATCAAGGGTAAATATTGCGCCGTTCTTCAGCACAAGATCTGCAGGTTCCCTGCTTTCCCCACCGCAGGAGGACAGGATAAAGGCAAGAAAAATTAAATAACCGGCAGCGATAAAGGTCTTTTTCATTTTTGGGCGTTTAAGGGTTTTGTGGTAAATTTATCAATAAAATATTCAATATAGCTCCATGCCTGACTGGTTTTTTCGTTTGCTGGACATATTCATGCTGGTTTTCCATACCGGCTTCATTATTTTTATCCTCGTCGGATGGGCCATTCCCCGGCTGCGGGGCCTGCACCTTGTATGCGCCCTTCTCACGGCAGGTTCCTGGTATGTGCTGGGGTTGTTTTATGGCTTGGGATACTGCCCGTTTACGGACTGGCACTGGCAGGTGCTGGCCCGTTTAGGCCATCATGGACTGCCGTTCTCCTATGTCCAGTACCTGCTGAAAAGGGTGGCGGGCATTTCCGTGTCGCCGGAATTTGCGGATACGATAACGGTAGTCGGTCTTTTCATCGCCATGGCGCTTTCCCTGGTTCTGAGCTTTAAGCGGTTTGCCGGTTGGTTAAAGCGTTTACGCCAATGACAATCAGTACTTGAACCCCGCGCCGCCCCCGTCTTCGAGCTCCACGCCCAGGGATAGCACGATGCGGTTCACGAAGTTGAAATAGGCGATGACCAGCACCACATCCAGAATGGCTTCGTCTGATAGGCCGGCTTTCCTGAGCATGGCCGTGTGGTCATGCTCTTCGTGTGCCCCGGGATTCAGTGTGAGCAGCTTGGCGAAGCGGCACATGGCCATTTCGCGCGGATTCAGGGCAAGGGAAAGAAAATCAGCAGCCAGGTTCTCCACTTTCTTGGGGTTCTTCCAGTAGTGGTTAAGGGCCTCGCCGTGGTGGGCGATGCAATACGGGCATTGATTGGCCGAGGAAACCACCACAGCGATCATTTCCCGTTCGGCACGGCTAAGCTCTGACCGGCTGAACATGACTTCCATGTAAAGGTCCATATGCTGCCGGATGCTTTCCGGGCGAAGACTCTGGATCTGGTGCACGGCCGCAATCTTGCCGCGTTTTTCCAGCAGGTCGTCGTATATCTCCTTTAGCCGTCCCCCGGCCATTTCCGGTTCAATGGTCTTGATCCTGGGCATCTTTCATTGGGTGTTGGTCCAGGTTCAAATATAAGGATTTCCCGCTTACCTTCCCCGGCCAAATCCAAAGGAGATTCCTGCGCTCAGTTGCAGGGCATTGTTCAGGGACTCTATCGGCTCCTGTTTCAAGACCTGACCGGAAAGCAAGGCATCCATCGGGTAGTCCCCCTGTTCATCTGTATGGCCGGCCGGCACGAACCGGGAACGTTGGTATTCGACCTGGCCCCCGTAAAGGTAGTCAGCGCCCGCCCACAGGGAAAAGTTTCTGCTGATCAGGAAGCTCAGGCGCAATCCCGGAGATAAATACACCGATGAATGGTCCAGTTCATCCTGATGCACAAGCACGAACTCCTGTGTCTGGTCGCCGAAATTGCCTTGCTGGATGAGCGTGAAGGGGCTGTGGGCAATGTGCATATACCCCCCCCTGGCCAGGGCCGTGAGCATCAGTCGCCTGCCCGGAATGTAATTGACCTGCAGGCCAAGGCTGGCTTTGCGGGTGACCTGGTTGTAGGTATCACCCGCATGCAGGCTGGTAGAAACCGATTCCTGCCGGGTGAAATGGATGGGCTCAAAAATGGACACATTGGGTTCAAGCCGGTTGGCTAGGTAGGTCCCGCTGATATTGACCCCGGTGGTGAGGCGTCCGGGCCTTGAGAACGGAAAGTAGATATCTACCTTGAAGCCATTGCTTCCGGTCAGGGTACCCGTACTATTGAGGTCCTCCGCTGGCTGATGGATGACCCCGCCGAAACCTATTGTCGGACCCGATCCGGTAAACAGGCCATCTGCAAAGTCCCATTCCACATATTCCCCCTCTGCGGTGGTATAACCGCCCCCTGGGGGCTGTGAGCCACCCGAATCGCCCGGATCGTCCACGTCATAATCCACACAACCATCCTTGCAGCCCACCGGTACCACATCAATATGGTGCTGCTGCTTGTACATATTGTAGGTGGTAACCAGGTGTTCCCTGCTCGACACATCCAGGTTGACATCTCCCAGGTCGTTTGTAAAACCGGTGTAATTGTTCGGGTTTTGGATGGTTACATAGTAAGCGTTTTGGTCCATGATGTAAAGGCCATTGCGGTCGCAATGGGTTTTGACGGACTGAAACCCCAAATTTTCAGATGATATCAACACCGGTTGCAGAGGTTGCAGTTCGGGAAACCTGGCATAAAATGAGATGGCGTGGGTTTCCACATGAATCTGTCTTGTGGATGTGTTTTCGGGAAGATGTGCCGGCCGGTATACCTTGATGGTATACCCCTGTATCATGCAGGTGTATTGGTTGGTCAGTTCCCCCACGCCCTCACCCGTCGGGGCCCTCTCCTGGGCGGGGCTGTATAGGGGGGCCATAATCAGAATGAAAAGCGGAATGAGCATTAACAATAATAATCTGATTGGTTTTCTCATATCAGGTTTTTGTTTTTGGTCTTGTGAGTTAATTTTACTTATGTATCTATGTAAGCACATATAAATATAATAGTTTTATTTTACCTATGCAAACCAATTACATGAAAAGAATTTGTAAATTGTAGTGTTAAAATACCTTTCGAATGAAAACGAAAAAAATAGGATTGGCACTGGGCGGGGGAGGCGTATTGGGTGCTGCGCACATAGGGGTTTTACAGGCCCTGGAAGAAAAAGAGGTCACCATTACCCACATTACAGGCAACAGCATCGGATCGCTGATCGCGGCATTGTATGCGTTCGGGAAAACTGTGGACGAAATAAAGGAGATTGCCCTGGATCTGAAGTGGATGAATGTCTCAGACATCTCCATCTCAAAATTTGCATTGCTTTCCAACGAGAAACTGGGCAAGATCGTCAGGGAGCACATCGGTGACAAGAACATTGAGGATGCAGTCATTCCACTGGGGATCATCGCCACGAATATTTCCACCGGTGAAAAGGTGGTGTTGGACAAGGGATCGGTGGCCAGGGCGGTAATGGCCAGCAGCTGCATACCCGGGGTATTTGAACCGGTTGAAATGGATGGTATGCTGCTGGTCGACGGCGGGATTCTGGAAAACGTGCCCTTACAGACGGTGCAGGACCTGGGGGCGGACTATATCGTCGGTGTGGATCTGCATGCCAAGTATGCCAATGAAAGGCCGAAGAATATTCTGGACGTGCTGATCAACAGCTTCCATATTACAATGATGGCATCTGCCAAGCTGCAGACCGAAGTGGCTGACCTAATGATCAAACCCGACCTGTCCGGCTTTAATTTAACCGACACCGGGCAAGTGAAGGACCTGATGAAACAGGGCTACGAGGAAGCCAACAAGGC
>SLSG01000176.1 GCA_007130545.1 Bacteroidales bacterium
CCGGCCGCCATGCTGGTCCACTGGAGCTTACAGACAGCGTCCCAGGTGCTGGACATCCGGTTCTGGGAGCTCATTCGCAACAGTTTCCTGCTGGCAGTGGCCGCTGCTGCAGTGGTGGTGGTTGCCAGCCTCTTTATTGCCTTCACGGTGCGCAGTTTCCCCGGCCGCCTGGTGCGGGTGCTGGCGCGGACCGCCACGCTGGGGTATGCCCTGCCGGGCGCGGTGGTGGCCATCGGCATCATGATCCCCTTCCTGTGGCTGGACAGCAAATTTTCCGCAGCCATGCCCGGCCTGGGGATCGCGTTAAGCGGCACCTGGTTCGCACTCCTTTACGCCTATATGGTGCGGTTCATGGCCGTGGGCTACAACAGCATGGACAGCGGCATGGCCGGACTTTCCCCTTCGCTGGACGAAGCCTCCCGCTCCCTGGGCCATTCGAACCTGAGCACCTTGCGGAAGGTGATCCTGCCGCTGATGAAGGCCCCGGTGCTCAGCGCCACACTGCTGGTGTTCATCGATGTACTCAAGGAACTACCGCTGACCCTGATCCTTCGCCCGTTCAACTTCGACACCCTGGCCATCCGGGCATTTGAATATGCGTCGGATGAGCGGGTGGCAGAAGCCGCCCCGGCGGCGCTGATCATCGTGCTGGTGGGAATTGTGCCGGCCTTCCTGCTGAACCGGATGATCAGCGGAGAAAACGTTTCCCGTGCAAAGGCGGCAGTTTCACCTGCCGGGGCGGAAGTTTCATTTGCCGGGGCGGCGAATGAGCGCAATGAAAGGCACAATAAAGAAAGGATATGATTATGGATAAGCAAAATATGTACACCCTGGAAATTAAAAACCTGCACAAGAAGTTCCCCGGAACCCAGGCCTATGCCGTCCGCGATTTCTCCCTGGAGGTCGCCCGCGGGGAGATCGTGGCCCTGCTGGGAGAGAGCGGCTGCGGGAAAACCACCATCCTGCGGATGATTGCCGGATTTGAGACCCCGACACGGGGGCAGATCCTGCTGAACGGCCATGTGGTCAGCGGCGAGCATGTGTTTGTCGAACCCGAGAAAAGAGGCGTCGGCATCGTTTTCCAGGACTATGCCCTGTTTCCGCACAAGACGGTCTGGGAGAATATTTGTTTCGGACTGTTCCGGATGGGCAGCGAGGAAAGAAGCGAGAAGGCCGTGGCGATTATCCGGCTGGCGGGGCTTGGCGGACTGGAACAGCGGTATCCGCATCAACTAAGTGGCGGACAAAAACAGCGGGTGGCCCTGGCCCGTGCACTGGCACCCGAACCGGGCATCATCCTGTTCGACGAGCCTTTCAGCAACCTGGACTCCATGCGCAAGAACCAGATGCGGGAAGACATCCGCGACATCATCCGCAAGTCGGGATCCACGGCCGTCTTCGTCACCCACGACACCAGGGATGTGCTGGCCATCGCCGACCGGGTAGCGGTGATCAGGGATGGGGTCAACCTGCAGACCGGAATTCCCGGGGAGGTATATACCCATCCGACAAACCCCTATGTGGCCCACTTCTTTGGAAAAACCAATCTGATGAGCGGGATCGTTACTGACGGAGGCTACCAAACACCCATCGGGTTCATCCCCGCCGATCTGCCGCTGCCTGCGTCCATGAAGGAAGTCATGCTGTCCATCCGCCCGGAGGGTTTTGAACCAGCTGGAGAGGAAGAGGGCTGCTTTTGCGGCAGCATCAAACGGAAAAGTTTTCTGGGCGAATACCTGGAAGTGGTTTGTGCGGTACCGGGGCCCGGCGGACAGGAAATCGAGGTGGTGATCCATGCCCCGCCCGGGCACAACTGCGACAGCGGCATCTGCTACTTCCGTCCGAAAACCGACAGCCGGCCGGGGGTGATGCGGGGGTAGTGTTACGCCCCGAACCGCGGCTACAATTCGCCGCATCTCCACAAGCTAAGTTTAAGGCATCCCCCAAACAACCCTACATGCTTGCGCTGCCTTACCAGGAGGGGCTTGCACTATATACTTAGCTTTAATTGTCATACGTATATAATTTAATTATGTTTGTGGTGGTTCTTAGTATGTATAAATATTTATCCTCCAGAAGTTACCAAGTTTATGATTAAGGAGTCGCAAAACATAGAATGGAAAGAGACTTGGCACAATGACTACTTCAAGTGGGTCTGTGGTTTTGCCAATGCTCAAGGAGGTACTTTGTATATTGGCAAAGATAATAAAGGTGCCATTAAACATTTGTCAAACGCCCGAAAACTGATGGAAGATATTCCCAACCAAGCAAGGGATTTGCTAGGGTTGATGTTAGATGTGAATCTGCATAGGGATAGCGGACAGGACTCTTTGGAAATTGTAGTTGAGCCATATCCCTTTCCAATAAGTTTAAGGGGCAAATACTATTACAGGTCGGGCAGCACACTGCAGGAATTGAAAGGTGCTGCATTGACAAAATTCCTGTTGCTCCGTCAGGGCAAGAAGTGGGATGGAGTGCCAATACCAAACGTTACTGTTACCGATTTGAAAAATGACACATTCGGTTTTTTCAGGAAGAAGGCAGCAAAAAACAAAAGACTTGAATCGGAAGATTTGAATGGCACCAATGAGGAGTTGCTGGAAAGTCTCCATTTGTATTTGGAAGATGAAAAAATGGTGAAACGTGCAGCGGTATTACTCTTTCACCCTAAACCAGAGAAATACGTTACCGGAGCTTATATCAAAATAGGCTTTTTTGAATCGGACGATGATTTGAAATTTCAGGATGAGGTAAAAGGGAACTTATTGGAGCAAGCAGAGAAGGCCTTAGACCTGCTTAGAACAAAATACAGTCAGGCTATCATTTCTTATCACGGAGGCTCCCGTGAAGAAACATCTCCCTTCCCGGAAGAAGCTCTTCGTGAGGCTTTGTACAATGCCATAGCCCATAAAGATTACAGTAGTGGCATTCCCATACAAATAAGCATTTATCCCGACAGAATGATCTTTTGGAATGAAGGGCAGTTACCCGATAATTGGACAGTTGAGAAATTAACCCAGAAACACCCTTCAAAACCATTCAATCCTGACGTTGCCAACACATTTTTCAGGGCTGGGTACATAGAATGTTGGGGAAGAGGTACCATCAAAATAATTAACACGTGCAAAGCGCATAAAATAGCCCCACCCATTTTTTTCAATAACCCGCCTGATTTTCAGGTAGAATTAATCAGATACACAAACAAAGGGCTAACTGCGTTCGGCTTAAAAGACGAATTGAGAAAAATCGTACTTCATATTCAGGAGAATGGAAGCATATCCAACTCTGAAGTGCAGACGATTTGCAACGTAAGCAAAGCTACATCAACCCGCTATCTAAATGAGCTAGGGACAAATTTTATAGAAAAACAAGGAACAACAGGAGTGGGTACAACGTATGTTTTAAAAGTACTCACGAAGAGCTCAAAAAAGGTATAAGTAATGGACTCACAAAGGGCTCATATAGCGTAAACCCTATCGGCAGAATCGCTGTTTCGCATTATATATCAGCTGGGTATGGCTTGCGGAAAGGGCTCACTAAGGGCTCAAGTGTGTTTATTTATCTTTTTATATGATCCACTTGCATCACCATGAAAAAGCAAACACCACCCACTGCAGAAGACATCCTGGGCCGTTACGATCGGCCACTGACCTTCGAGAAGGTCTGGGCCATGTTCCAGGAAACTGATAAGAAGTTCCAGGATACGGATAAGAGCCTCCGTCGTCTGGAAGATTTGTTCACCAG
>SLSG01000113.1 GCA_007130545.1 Bacteroidales bacterium
ACAGGTGCAACTGGGCGATGGCTCTGCCTTGCGGCTGACAGTGGCCAGGTATTATACCCCTTCGGGGCGCAGCATACAGAAACCTTATGAGAACGGGCGGGAGGATTATTACGCAGACTATATGCAACGCCTGATGGATGGGGAGCTGGATACCGCCGACAGCATCCGTTTCGATGACTCCCTCCGGTTTGAAACCCTGAACGGCAGGACGGTTTATGGCGGAGGCGGCATCATGCCCGACGTTTTCATTCCCCTGGAAACCGGGGAACATACCATCTTTTTCAACCAGGTCGCCAACCGGGGCATCCTCTATCGCTTTGCATTCGACTACAGCGACCGGAACAGATCCGCATTGTCACGTTACAGCGATGCACAGAAGTTCGTTTCTGGGTTCAGCGTCGGACCGGCCCTCTATGAGGAGTTTATTTCTTTTGCCAGAGACCAGGGCGTCCGTCCCGGTTCGGGAGACCATTCGGCAAGCGAGGCATTTATCCGGAACCATCTGAAAGCCTATATCGGCAGGAATCTTTTTGGCAACGAGGCCTTTTTCCCCACCCAGCACGCCATGGATCCAGCGTTTAAAAAGGCCATGGAGGTGTTGCAGACCAACCAGGTACCCAGTCTTTTGTCGGCCGCAGAGTCCCTGTAGAATCCCCGAAGAATCCCTTACGAGTCCTTTTAAAGTCCGATTTGCGGACCGATCTTCTTCATCGCTCCCAGCGAGATCTCAACAAATTCCTGCAGGCTCAACCCGATCTTTTCACACTCCATGATCGTTTCCCGTCTTACAGAAGCGGCAAAGGCCTTTTCCTTCATCCGTTTAACGATGGACTTGGGCTTCACGCTTTCCACTTTTTTATCCGGGTACACGAGGGCGGTTGCCGTAATTAGTCCGGTAATTGTCTCCCCGGCTGCCAGGGCATGGTGAAAAACCTTGCTGCGCTCCTGTCCGTGTGCCGCATCCTCATTATGCAGCATCACGGCTTCGATGATTTCCGGGTCAAGCCCTTTTTCACCCAGGATTCTGGCTGTTTCCATCGAATGGGTATGCATGTCGGCAGCCGTGAGTTCCACATCCAGGTCGTGCAGCAAACCGGCCAGTGCCCATTTGTCCGCGTCCTCCCCGAGTCGCTCTGCAAGAGCACGCAGCACGGCCTCCGAGGCCAGGCTGTGGGCGATCATCTTTTCATTCTTTACATGGTCGTGCAACAGGGTCAAGGCTTCTTCTCTTTGCATGGTCAGAAAGTTTTTTACGAAAATAAACAATTCAGGCATGATTCAGCCCGTCCCGGAAACGAACGGTTTCCCTGATCCGGTGGATGGCCCTTTCCGCCTCCATCAGGTTGAGGGACTGGTCTCCGTCAGAGATTGCCCGCTCAGGGGTTTCGTGGATCTCCATCAACAATCCGTCTGCCCCGGCCATGACCGAAGCCAGTGCCATGGCCTCCACATAGGCCCTCACCCCAACTCCGTGCGAGGGGTCGCTGAATACCGGCAGGTGACTCTTCTCTTTCAGGTAGGGGATCGCATTCAGATCCAAGGTATTGCGGTAGGCCTTTTCAAATGTCCGAATCCCCCTTTCACACAAGATGATCTTTTCGTTTCCGTTGGAAAAGATGTACTCGGCAGAGGCCAGCAGTTCATCCAGTGTGGAGGACATGCCCCGCTTCAGCAATACCGGCTTATCAACCCTTCCGAGCTCATCCAGTAGGTTAAAGTTCTGGGAGTTGCGTGTTCCCACCTGAAAAATATCCACGTAGTCGTGCATCTCTCCGATCTGTGAAACCTGCATGACCTCACTGACAATACGGATCCCATTCGCCCGGCAATGTTCAGAAAAAATTTTAAGTCCGTCGATCCCCAAACCCCTGAAGGAATAAGGAGAGCTGCGCGGCTTGAATATGCCGCCGCGCATCAGTTGGATGCCGTTTTTTTTCAGGAAAGTGACCATCTGCACTACTTGCTCCTCGTTTTCGATGGAGCACGGACCCATCCCTATGGTAAACCGGTTCCTGGAAATCTTCATGTCATCACCCAAGGGGATTTCTGTGGTGTTGACCTTCCAGAGTCTGGACACCAGCTTGCTGGGGTCTGACACAACGTGCACGTCCCGTACCCCGGCCAGATTGCCCACCAGGCGAATGTCCACCCTGGCTTTCCCGGTGCAGATGATATACGATCCGAACTGGGTCTTTACCGGCGAAGGCTTGTACCCTATCCCCTTAACCACTGCGTAAATCTCCTGCAGTTCCTGCCCGGAGCAATTCTCTGTCAATTGTATCAGCATGATTTCCTGAATAATGTATTAAACACCCAGTTTGTCTAACAATGCCCGCACGGCAAGTTCCTCGCTATCTTTTTCTTCCAGGGCCCGTATAAAGGCAGTCCCCACGATCCCCCCCGCCCCGTAAGCCTGCGCCAGGGACAGGGAAGCATGGTCCTGTATCCCGAATCCCACCAGAAAGGGATGCCTCAGGCGCATGTCCCGAAGCCGCTCCAGGTATGCACGCTTTTCCTGCTGGTCCCCTGACTTGTTACCGGTGACCGACGAAGCGCTCACTGCATAAATGAAGGAGGTACTTAGCTCATCTATCATCCGTATACGGTTTTCGCTGGTTGTGGGCGTAAGCAAAAAAATATGGTGCAGGCCGTTTTCTTCAAAAAGGCTTTTATAGTCGGATGCATAAACCTCCGGGGGGAGGTCCGGCAATATGACCCCCGCAGCACCCGCCTCCCCGGCCCTCCTGCAAAAGTCCGCCACCCCAAACTGCAGCACAGGGTTCAGGTAGCCCATCAGCACAAGGGGCATGTTTACACCGGCCCCGCTGATCTGTTCCAGCATGGTGCCCACATCCATGCCATTGCCGATGGCCCGGGAACTGGAATGCTGAATTACCGGTCCGTCTGCCAAGGGATCAGAAAAGGGCATGCCCACCTCTGCAAAATCCACTCCCGCTCCTTCCAGGGCTTTCAATATGGGTACCGTGCTGTCCCTCTGCGGAAAACCGGCGGTAAAATAGACCGAAAGCAGGTCTTTCTTCTTTTGTTCAAGCAATTTCGTAAGTGCATTCATGCCTGTGTGTATTTAGGAGATTCGCCGGAGTCCTCAAAATGTTCCCGGAACACCCCCATATCCTTGTCCCCCCGCCCCGAAAGGTTGATGACCACCACATCGTCCGGGGGAAACTCCATTTTGTCGAGCAATGCCAGTGCATGTGCCGATTCCAGGGCCGGGATAATGCCTTCGGTGCGGGTCAGCCGCAGCGCGGCATCCAGGGCTTCTTTATCTGTAACGGGCAGGTAGCTGGCCTGCCCGCTTGCATGCAGGTAGGCATGCAGGGGACCGATGCCCGGATAATCCAGTCCGGCGGATACGGAGTGGGCCTCCATGACCTGACCGCCAGGGGTCTGCATCAGCAATGTCATGGTGCCATGCAGGACGCCCTTTTTTCCAAGTGCGATGGTCGCTGCGGTCTTTCCGGAATCCAGTCCGGCCCCGGCAGCTTCGGCACCGATCAGCCGGGTATGCCCGTTGCCGATGAAGTGGTAAAAGGCCCCGGCCGCATTGCTGCCCCCACCGACGCAGGCAATTACCACGTCCGGCTTGTCCACCCCTTCCACTGCCAGCAACTGCCGGCTGATCTCTTCGCTGATCACCGACTGGAAACCGGCCACCATTTCAGGATATGGATGGGGACCGATCGTGGAGCCGATCAGGTAATAGGTGTCTTCCGGATGGTTGA
>SLSG01000129.1 GCA_007130545.1 Bacteroidales bacterium
AATTTCACGGAGTTCAGCGGCAGGCCATTGATGATCCCGGCCTGTGCAAGCATTTGCTCGCGGCTCTCTCCGGGCAGTCCGAAAATAAAATGTGCCCCGGTTTCTATTCCCCGGTCGGCTGCCATCTGCAGGGCTGCGACTGATTGGGCAAAATCATGGCCTCTGTGGATCCTTTCAAGGGTCTCGTCGTAACAGGATTCCAGTCCGATTTCGAGTTTTATGATTCTTGTCTTCGACAGTTCGGCGAGGTAATCCAGTTTCTCAGCATCCACACAGTCTGGCCGCGTTCCGATGACCAGCCCGGATATCTCCGGATGTGCCAGGGCCTCCCCGTATACTTTTCTGAGGACCGGCAGGGGGGCATGCGTGTTTGAAAAGGCCTGCAGGTAAGCCACAAAGGCACCCGGATGCTTATACCTTTTTTTCAAAAAACCGAGTCCCTCTTCGATTTGGCGGACCACAGGCTTTTCAGGGTGACAATAAGACGGGTTGAATCCCTCGTTGTTGCAAAACGTACAGCCACCCAGGCCCTTGCTTCCGTCCCGGTTCGGACAGCTGAACCCGGCATTGACGGCGACCTTCTGAAGTCGCCCCCCATATTTTTTCCTGCAATGGTCCGTCCAGGAGTTGTATCTACGGCTGGTTTTCCAGGGATAGATCATGCTTTTGGTTTTGCTGCAAAATTACTTGTTTTTTCATCGTCGGATGGGTCAGATTTGGCCATCCGCCATATTATCCTTAGGTTTGTAGTAACATTTCCGCATATTAAAAGATAAATGCATTATTTAGACGTTATCGTTTTCACCCTTTATATGGCTGGGGTGATCGGGATCGGCATTCGTTTCCTGATCCTCAACAAGGGCGTCGACGATTACTACGTAGGGGGCAGGAAGATCGGCAGCGTCCATATCGGCCTCTCGGTAGTGGCTACAGATGTGGGGGGCGGGTTTTCCATCGGTCTGGGCGGTTTGGGTTTCATTATGGGACTGGCAGGCTCATGGATGCTTTTCACCGGATTGATCGGTGCCTGGCTAAGTGCGGTGTTGCTGATACCAAGGGTGAAAAAGATGGAAGAAACCAGGAAGTTTTTCACCTTCCCACAGTTCCTTGGCAGTTTCTACAACCCAAGAGTGGCTTTCCTGGCCGGGATTATTTCCGCCATAGGTTACCTGGGTTTCACCTCCTCCCAGATCCTGGCCGGTGCCATACTGGCCGAAGCCACATTCATCCCCCACCTGGACCGCCAGACCGCCCTGATCATCATGGGCATCATCGTCATAGTATACACCGCCATGGGGGGCATCAAGGCGGTAATCTACACCGATACCATCCAATGGATTATTCTGATGTCCGGCCTGGTTTTCATCGGTATTCCGGTGGCTTTCTTTGCCGTCGGGGGATTGGAGGGTGTACGGGAAGCCCTGCCGTCTGAATTTTTCAGCCTGGCCAATATCAGATGGCAACAGATTTTAAACTGGGGCGTGACGATTATTCCCATCTGGTTTGTCGGGATGACCCTTTACCAGCGCATTTACGCATCCCGCAACAAAAAGCAGGCGCAACGGGCATGGTTCATTGCCGGACTCTTTGAATGGCCTGTGATGGCCTTCATGGGGGTGCTGCTGGGACTGTTCGCAAGGGTGGCCATCACCCAGGGCATGTTTGAATACCTGGGATACGGGGCCACGGGCGACATTGATGCGGAAATGGGGCTTCCGCTGTTGCTGCGGACGGTATTGCCGGTTGGTTTAATGGGACTGATGATGGCGGCCTATTTCTCCGCCATTATGTCCACGGCAGACAGTTGCCTGATGGCTTCCTCGGGGAATTTTCTGACCGACATTCTCAGCAGGTGGTTCCGGGTGCCGGAAAGCCATCGAAAGTTTTTGTTGGTTTCCCAGCTGCTTACCCTGGTGCTGGGGGTCATTGCCCTGCTGCTGGCCACCCAGATGCCGAATGTACTGGAGTTGATGCTGTATTCATACGCTTTCATGGTATCGGGTTTGTTCGTTCCGGTGATTGGGGCCCTGTTCCTTAAAAGGGCAAGTTCAACAGCCGCCTTTTGGGCCATGGGGCTGGGCGGTGGAACAACCATCACACTGATAATCGGAGACTGGCCTCTTCCCTTGGGACTGGATCCCAACATTTTTGGCATCAGTCTCTCGCTTATCACATTTACAATCATTAACTTTATAAAAAAATAATCATGGAATTTACCGTACTGACACCCAAAGACAACGTTTCAGAAAAAGAAAAAAAAGAGGTCGCCGACTTTCTCTATGAGCATCTCGACCAATTTGGCGATGAGCACCAGGCCATCATGAAGTGCATTGATTTTGCACTGGATGACCAGAAAAAATTCGGGGGCTTCGTCGTCTACACCAGGGAAGACCAGCAGATAAGCGGAGCGGTCATCGTGAACAAAACCGGGATGCAGGGCTATATCCCTGAGAATATCCTGGTCTATATCGCTGTGGATAAACAGTTTCGCGGCAAAGGGCTGGGCAAGTCTCTGATGAAAAAAACATTTGAGCTGGCGGAAGGCAGCATCAAGTTGCATGTCGAGCCGGAGAATCCGGCCAGGTATCTTTACGAGAAACTGGGATTCACCAGTAAATACCTTGAAATGCGACTGAACCGATAAAACAAATCCATGGCAGAGATCCTGATCAGCCGAAAAAAGCTGAAGCACAATTTTGACATTCTGGACCGCCTTTTCAAGGAAAACAATATCAAATGGGGGATTGTCACCAAGCTCCTATGCGGCAACGCCCTGTTTATAAAGGAGGTCATTAGCCTGGGCATCAAGGAGATGCTGGACTCCAGAATCTCCAACCTGCGAACCATCAAGCGCATTGATCCTACCACCCGAACCGTATACATCAAACCGCCCCCAAGGCGCAGCATCCGCAGTGTGGTCAAGTATGCCGACTGCAGCTTGAACAGTGACCTGGAGACCCTGAAGCTGATCTCGAAAGAGGCGGTCAGGCAGGAAAAGGTGCATGAGGTTATCATTATGATTGAAATGGGGGAACTCCGCGAGGGGGTGCTGGGTGACAACCTGGTTGATTTCTATGAAAAGGTTTTCGAGTTGCCCGGCATTGAGATCATCGGGTTTGGCACCAACCTGAATTGCCTTTACGGTGTCATGCCGTCCAGGGACAAGTTGATACAGCTCAGCCTCTACAAGCAGATCGTGGAAATGAAATTCAACCAAAAGATCCGTTTTATCAGCGGGGGGACTTCCGTCACCATCCCCATGTTGTTCAAGAAGCAGGTGCCACCAGGCGTAAACCACTTCCGGGTGGGCGAAACCCTTTATTTCGGGGCCAACCTCTTCACCGGCAAAACCATCAAGGGCATGCGCGACGATGTGATTACCTTTCAGTCCGAGATTATTGAACTGATCGAAAAACCCGTGGTGCCAGACGGCACACTGGCAGAGAACCCTTCAGGTGAAGTTTTTGAGGTGAAACCGGGGGATTATGGGAAGACCTCCTGCAGGGCCCTGCTGGATGTCGGACTGCTCGACATCAGTCCGGATTTCCTGATCCCGGCCGACAAAAACATGAACCTTGTCGGGGCAAGTTCTGACATGCTGGTCATTGACCTGGGCAAGAACCCCAGAAAATACAAGGTGGGGGATTTCATGAAGTTCAAGCTGAAATACATGGGGGCACTCGGACTGTTCAGCTCCGACTATGTCGTCAAGCGGCTGGAGGACTGAG
>SLSG01000221.1 GCA_007130545.1 Bacteroidales bacterium
ATCAGCAGATTTTGGCAGTTTGTAGTTTTTTCCAGAGGCTGCGATATAGGCACCCCATCTGCCCTTTAGCACCTTGACGTCAGGCGACTCGCTAAATTCCATGATCACCCGTTCCCGGTCCTTCTGACGCTTTTCCTCAATCAGTTGAATGGCGTCTTCAGACTTTATGGTAAGCGGGTCCCCGGTTTTTGGAATGGATACGAACTGGCCATCATGCCTGATGTACGGTCCAAATCTGCCAACGCCCGCCACCATCTCCTTCCCCTCGTATTCGCCAACCGTTCTGGGCAGCTTGAATAATTCCAGCGCCTCTTCCAGTGTCACCGTCTCCAGCCCCTGGTCCTTTCGGAGTCCGGCAAAACGGGGTTTCTCTTCCTGGTCGGCTTCCCCGATTTGTACCATGGGGCCGAAACGGCCAATTTTGGCGTAAACGTTCAGTCCGGTTTTAGGGTCCTTGCCCAGCAGGCGTTCGCCGCTGAACTTCTCAGAGTTTTTCAGGGTTTCCTCCACCCGGCGGTGGAACGGACCGTAAAACTCCTTTATCACCTTGTTCCATGCTTTTTGTCCGAGGGAGATCTCGTCAAACTCCTTCTCCACGCTGGCGGTAAAATTATAATCCAGGATCTCAATGAAATGCTCCAGCAGGAAATTGTTCACCACAATCCCGATATCGGTGGGGAAAAGCTTGTTCTTTTCTGCCCCTGTGACCTCCGACTTCTGAAGTTCCCGGATCCGGTCCTCCTGCAGGACAAGCACTTCGTAGGGCCTGGACGCCCCCTCCCGGTTTTCTTTTACCACATATTCCCTTTTCTGGATGGTGCTGATGGTGGGGGCAAAGGTGGACGGCCGGCCGATGCCCAGCTCTTCAAGTTTTTTCACCAGGCTGGCTTCGGTGTATCGCGGGGGGTGCTTTGAAAAGCGCTGCGTGGCGGTTATCTTGTTCAACGGAAGGACCTGGCCGGGTTTCATGGGGGGCAGGATGGAGGCTCCGGACTCTTCCTCGTCATCGTCTGTTGACTCCATGTAAACCTTCAGAAACCCGTCAAATTTCAGCACCTCCCCGGTGGCGGCAAAATGCGCTTTGTTGGTGGAGATGCCAATGGATACGGTGGTCCTTTCCAAAAGGGCATCGCTCATCTGTGAGGCGATGGTCCGCTTCCAGATCAATTCGTACAGCCTTTGTTCACCGGCATCGTTGCCCGTCTGGGAAACATTCATATAGGTGGGCCGGATGGCCTCGTGTGCTTCCTGTGCCCCTTTGCTTTTGGTGGCATATTTGCGGATCTTCACATAATCCGGGCCAAATTCCTTCTCTATTTCCGCTTTGGCCATCCCGATGGCGGTGGAAGAAAGGTTCACGGAGTCGGTACGCATATAGGTGATCTTGCCCGACTCATATAACTTCTGTGCCAGGGTCATGGTCCGGCTTACCGAAAAACCCAGCTTGCGGCTGGCCTCCTGCTGCAGGGTGGATGTTGTAAACGGCGGGGCCGGGGATTTTTTTGCCGGTTTGGTTTCCATGTCGCTGACCTGGAAAGTGGCTCCCTTGCATGACTCCAGAAATGCCAGTGCGTCGGCTTTGTTGCTGAACCTGCGTGGAAGGTCGGCCTTTACGGTATAACGCTGTCCGTCGCTCTCAACGTCAAAGATGGCAGTTACCCGAAAGGCAGAGCTTGATGCAAACGCCTGGATCTCTTTTTCGCGTTCAGCAATCAGCCTTACGGCCACTGACTGCACCCTGCCTGCCGACAGGGCCGGTTTTATCTTTTTCCAAAGCAGGGGCGAAAGCTCAAAACCCACAAGGCGATCCAGTACCCGCCGCGCCTGTTGGGCATCCACCAGGTTGTTGTTAATGTAACGGGGGCTTTCAATGGCAGACAGAATGGCCTTTTTGGTAATCTCGTGAAAAACGATTCGCTTATACCTGGATTTATCCAATCCAAGGCTTTCGGCCAGGTGCCAGGAGATGGCCTCCCCTTCGCGGTCTTCATCCGTAGCCAGCCATACCATTTCTGCCTGTTTTGACGACTTTTTCAGGTCGGCCAGTACGTTTTTCTTGTCGGATGGCACCTCGTACTCCGGCTCGAAATCCTTATCTATGTTCACGCCCAGCGTCGATTTTGGCAGGTCGCGGACATGCCCGAAGCTGGATTTAACGGTGAAGTCCTTTCCCAGGAAACCTTCGATGGTCTTGGCCTTGGCGGGGGACTCTACAATGACCAGGTTTTTTGCCATAGTGTTGTTTTTGAGGGGCAAAAGTAAGCATTTTTCTTAATTTTGTCTTTAATTTGTCGGATGGGCCATCTTGCAACCGGCCCAGGACCCTGCCGGACAGACATCAACAAAGCATTGAAAAACAAGCTTTACGAGGAGCTGGAAATTATCCTGTCCGACGACAAAAAAATCTTAAATGCAAAAAAAAATATATATAGAGACATACGGATGTCAAATGAATTTCTCCGACAGCGAGATCGTGGCATCGGTTATGACGGAGCACAATTACCACACTGCCGTGACGGCAGAGGAAGCGGATGTCATTTTTCTGAACACCTGTTCCATCCGTGACAATGCCGAGCAGCGGGTAATGAACCGGCTGAAGCAGTTGCAGGTATTGCGCAAGGGGAAACCCGGACTGATCATCGGGGTGCTGGGGTGCATGGCCGAGCGGCTAAAGACCGAACTGCTGGAGGAACAAAGCCTGGGCATGCGCATTGATATGGTAGTCGGACCCGATGCCTATCGTGACCTGCCCCAGCTGATGATGGACGCGGAAACCGGTCAGAAGGCGGTAAACGTGCTGCTGTCGGCTGAAGAGACCTATGCCGACATCACCCCGGTCAGGGTCGCTTCGGGAGGCGTGGCGGCCTTTATTTCCATTATGCGGGGGTGTGAGAACTTTTGTTCCTACTGCGTGGTTCCATATACACGGGGCCAGGAGCGGAGCCGCAACCCTTCAAGCATCCTGGCGGAAGCAGCACAGCTGGCACAGCAGGGATATCGAGAAGTGACCCTGCTGGGACAGAATGTGAACTCCTATCGTTGGATGGACGGGGAAACCGGAGAGGAACTGGGTTTTCCGGAGCTGCTCGACCGGGTGGCATCGATTGACCGGCAGATGCGGGTGCGTTTTGCCACTTCCCATCCGAAAGACTTGTCGGATGCCCTGCTGGAGGTGATGGCCCGCCATCCGAATTGCTGCCGCGCCATCCACCTGCCGGTACAGTCGGGAAGCAGCAGCGTGCTGAAAAGGATGAACCGGAAATACAAGCGGGAAGACTACCTGGCCCGGGTCGAAGCCATCCGCCGGATTTTGCCCGGCTGCGCCATATCGACCGATATTATCTGTGGGTTTTCGGGGGAAACGGAGGCCGAGTTCAATGATACGCTGGAATTGATGGAACAGGTCGGATTTGACTTTGCCTTTATGTTTAAGTATTCCGAGCGGCCCGGGACCCTGGCAGAAAAGAAATACCCGGACGATGTACCTGAGGGAGTAAAGGCCAGTCGGCTGGAAGAGGTCATCAGGCTGCAGCAGAAACTTTCCCTGAAAAGCAATAAGCGGGATGTGGGCCAGGTCTTCGAAGTCCTTGTCGAGGGTCCGTCGAAAAGGTCGCCTGACTTTGTGTCCGGGAGGAACTCCCAGAACAAGGTGGTGGTGTTCCCGGACAGGGGTTATAAGCCGGGGGACTATGTCATGGTGCAGATTCAGAGCTGTACTTC
>SLSG01000198.1 GCA_007130545.1 Bacteroidales bacterium
CGACCTGGTCGGATGTATTCATATCCCTTCCGGAAACCCTTTTGGTCTTTCTCATCCTTTGCTCTGCCACATGCTATTTTATTCTCCACAGGCGAATGGCATTGCTGTGGTCCCTCGTGTTCGTTTGCGGACTATCGGCTTCTGCCGGGTGGCGCGCCATCCGACAGCAAAACAATGCCGGCTTCGCGGTATACCACCTGAACCGTGCCACGGCAGCAGATTTTTTTTCACCGGGGGCAATGGCAAGTCTGTGCTGTTCATCCGGGGGAGAGGATTCCCCGGCAGACTTACAGGCAGGCAGTCACCGGATCCGGATGGGCCGGAAGAAGAACAGGGCAATTTTGCCTGAGAACGACAAGGATGGTTTTTGGGGGAAATTTCTTTTCCGGCAGGGCCCGTTTATCGAGTTCCACGGGCTGCGGTTCCTGTGGCTGACACCAGATGTCCCGCTGAAGCCTCAGGCATGGCCGGCAGATTATTTACTGGTCTCCAGGGGAGCACATTCAGACCCCGGTGAATGGCTCCGGAATGTTCAGCCTGAACGGGTGATCATCGATGGCAGCAATACCTTTTGGCAAACAAACAGATGGGTGGAGGCATGCAAGGCAAAAGGGATAGATTACTGGGTAACAAGGGAGCATGGTGCGTATGTGCGTACACTGTCTATGCGGCACCCCCCCGCAAGCAAGCTGAAAGCTAGGCAAGGGAAATAATCAGGGTGACCAGAACGGGAACCAGAATGGTCAGGACGATGCCGTGGAACAGGGCCACAATGGCAAATTCCTTGCCTGCCGAGGCGGTGATGATTGGCAGGGTCGTGTCCATACTGGTGGCCCCGGCCGATGCGATGGGGGCCAGTTTGCCAAATGCCGCCACCATAAGCGGGGCAAACAGCAGGGTCATGACCTCCCGCATGATGTTTGACAACAGGGCTACTACGCCCAGCGTTTCACTATAGAGCTCACTGATGATGACGCTTGACAGGCTGTAATACCCAAACCCCGCACCAACGGCAAGTCCTTCGGTCACGGGGATATTTCCGGAAAGCATGCTTACCGCCAGGATGCCGGTAAATGTTCCGAATATGGTGACCAGGGGGACCAGGGCCAGTTTGAGACCGTGGCTTCGCAGGGCAAGCAGGACCCGGGCATCTGCCCCGATGCTGATTCCGACCAGGAACATCAGCAGGTACAGGGCATACAGGCTGAAATCGGTCCGGGTCCAGCTTTCCGGCAACCACTCCAGGTAACCGCTTGCCAGTCCGACACAAAAAAACCCGAGAATAATCAGGCTCGCCCTCATTGGTTCGTTTTCCCATTGTTGAAAAAAAGGCGCCATGCAAGGAATGCAAACAGCAGGCTGCCCCCGACGCCACCAAAGCTTAAAAGGAATGCCTGTCCCCCGAGCACGGGGAGCTGGCCCATTATGGTTTCATTGGTACCGATCGACAGGCCCAACAGGAACAGCAACAGGTAGATGCTCCATATGATGCCTTTTTCCAGCCACCTGACAAGAACAGGTCGCTTCCGTATCAGGTAACCGACAGCCGTACCGGCACACATCAATGCGAGGATCTCAAGCATATTGCTGGTGGTAATTCCTTAACGAATCCTTCCCCTTAAGAGCACCCTTTGTCCGGTTACCGGCTGTTCCCCCTGCTCCATAGCGTTGCGGCGGTAAAGCTGGTCCAGCCGGATGCCGTAAAGCTGGGATATATCATACATGGTCTCACCCTGCCTTGCCACATGGTGTGAGACCGGGCCCCTCCGCCTTTTGGGTTGCAGGAATATGTTTTGCCCGGGCTTGATTTGGCGATCCCCTTCCAGTTCATTGTACCGGACGATCTGCCAGGTGCGTATCCCAAGCTCGTTGGCGAGTGATCCCGGTGTGTCTCCAGGGCGGGCGGTAACGGCACGGATGCGGTTTACCCGGATCTCCTCCCTGGGCCCCTGAAAAGCCACGGGATTAAAGTCTTCCTGGGCAGTCCGCCGGTTATGGCTGACCCCATTGTTGGCGCCCGGCAGTGGAGGCAGCTCAGCGGTCAGGTCCATGGCCATGCGGTCATAGACAGTGAGTCCGTGTTCTTCTATGACACGTATCAGGTGCTGCGGGTAGTTGGGGTTGGTGGCATATCCTGCCATTCTCAGACCATAGGCCCAGCTCTCGTAATCGAGGGGGTCCAGCTCAAAAAGGAAAGCATACCGCGGCCTTGTCAAAAGGAATTGTGAATGGTCCAGCCACGACTGCACAGGGTCGTCGTAGAGCCGAAAGCATTCCCTGGGAGCATCGTCATCGTATAGGTAACCCCGTCCTGGCCAGCCATGGCATTTGATGCCGAAATGGTTGTTGGCGTTGACAGCCAGCTCGCTGTTCCCGAAACCGGATTCCAGTATGCCCTGGGCCAGCTTGATGCTGGCCGGGATGCCGTGTTTTCTCATTTCCTGTATGGCAATGTGGCGGTAGGTGGCGATGTAGTCGGCAACGGCCATGCGACCCTGGCCATACCCATCCGACGATAAGAACAACATCAAAACAAAGAGTCCTGTGAACAGCTTTTTGCAGCAGCGTGGAGAAATGTATGCCATAAACACTATTTTTGATGACGCGTTCAAACGCTCGCAAAGGTTTCCAATCAGGCAAAAATACATTATTCCTATTTGGGGAAAGTGGAAAAAGTAAAAAAATATTTTCATGAACTCAGCCCTGGGCAGCTGAAACAGCTTGGCATGCTGCAGGAACTGTACCAGGAGTGGAATGCGAGGATCAATGTCATCTCCCGCAGGGACATGGATCATTTTTACGAGCGCCATGTGTTGCACTCCCTGTCGGTGATGAAGCTTGTCAGGTTCAAACCCGGCACGCGCATCATGGATGTGGGTACTGGCGGTGGTTTTCCCGGGATCCCCCTGGCCATCTGTTTCCCGGATTGTCGTTTTCTGCTGGTGGATTCAATCGGGAAAAAGATCCGGGTGGTCAGGGAGGTGGCTGCAGGTGTCGGACTCAACAATGTGGAGGCCCTACAGGTTCGTGCGGAAGAGGTCAGGGGGCGTTTTGACTTTGTGGTGAGCAGGGCGGTGACTGCCTTGCCGGGCTTCATGAAATGGATGGAGGGAAAAGTTGCCCCCGGGGGGGTCAATGACATCCCCAACGGGGTCCTTTACCTGAAGGGCGGTGACCTTCAGGAGGAGATCAGGTCCCTGGCAATGCCGGTGGAAGTTTATCCCCTCAGCCGTTTCTTTGATGAACCCTTTTTTGAGACCAAGAAACTGGTGCACCTTTACGGCCGTTCATCGAAAAAGTTTTCCGACAAGTCAAATAGTTCGTAATTTTGAAGCATTGCAGTCCGTCCGGGTTCGTTGCCGCCCCGGAAGATCTGCCCGATCAGCAACGGAAGAATTAAACCAACATTCATAAAAATCTCCATTCAGATATGAGCAAAGAAAAAGAACGTCCCCAGAATGCAGAAAAGCTGAAAGCACTGCAACTTACCCTCGACAAAATAGAAAAATCATATGGCAAGGGCACCATCATGAAACTGGGTGACTCTGCCGTTGTTCCGGCAGAGGTCATTTCCACCGGATCGCTGACCCTGGACATGGCCCTGGGTACAGGCGGATTGCCGCGCGGACGGGTCGTGGAGATCTATGGTCCGGAGTCCTCCGGAAAAACCACCCTGGCAATCCATGCCATCGCCGAAGCACAGCGGGCCGGCG
>SLSG01000225.1 GCA_007130545.1 Bacteroidales bacterium
ATAGCTCTCCCCAATTATTTCAGAATCATAAGCAGCGGTCTTAAATCCTGATGAAGAAACCTGGGCAACGCCATTTATCTCAGGCTGCCCCTCTCCAGCAATTGTGCCATATCCACTGGTGAAAACCGAAGCCTGCGCCGATACTGTTGCTATACCTGAATAAGCTTCAGCCGCTTCAAGTATATGGAAGGTTCTAAAAGAACTCCAATTTCCCCATTGATCACTAGGCATTTGGGTCTTTACCTCTTACTCGCCATTGGTATTCGCCCTCTTCCAATTCATCTGCAGGCTGAACCGTATATTTAATTTTATCCCCAGAATTAAAAGGATCAGTATTCGCCGGGGTATCTACATTCTCAAAGCCTTCGTCTACATCAGAACTCTTATCTAAGATTATCACAGAATCTCCAAACTCTATATGACGTGCACCGTAACTGGTTGTATCCCCATCTATATAAAGTGCATCAGTGCTTTCTAAAGCAGATAAATCGTTCGTGTCTATCTTAAAAAGCTTATTTTGTGCATAAAAATAAATAAAACCATCCTTTATTGCCATGTGCCCAACAGTACCAAGAGAAAGGTTGTGTTGCGTCCAAACACGATCTACGAATGAACCTTTCGGTAGTTTAGATATTATAAAGAAGGAAGTAGACAGAGTCATCCAATAAAGGTAGTCGTCATCTATATCAAGACATCTTCTCTCTGTTGAAGCATCGTGCGTTGTTAAAGATAAATCCGATTTTGCAATTTTACAGACTCCCCAATCTAAGCAATAAACATAATCTTCGTCTTGCACCAAAATATGGCTATAGTAACCAGTATCGGTACGACTTCCTTGCACTGATAATGAATGATTATACTTTAAAAACCCACCCAACCCTTGGGTTGCAAAAACATTGTTTTGATCAACAGCTAATGCGTAGGAGCTGGCACTTCTTGCTACCGTAGTTCTCAGCACTACTACCAAATCAGATTTTTGTGCTTTATACAAATCATACCCAGTACCACTAGAACCTGCTTCAAAGAAAAAATAATCACTTTCAGGATCAGAGGCCACAATATTAGGCAGACCGTCAAAATCATCAGTGAATGCCTTTTCGCCAAAATCATAAGCATTTACCTTTTTTATCTTTCCATCTTCTATCCAAATCAAGAAGTCATCTTCTAAAATGAAGGTGTCATTTGAAGAACCAAGATCATAAAGCCTTTCAACCTCTTCAGCAATGGCGTCCACTACAAGAAAAAGGTTATTTGAAGTTGCCCCTGCTGCCGATAAGGGTGATGAATAAACAGTTACTCCAGGCATGGCTATCTGAAAATTGTAAGTAATATCATCGCCTTCTGGATCTTCTCCTGTAAACTCAAAAGAAGGCTGCTTAGTGCCAAATTCCTCCTGATCTGGAGTATTGAGAGTAACAGTCGGCGGTAAATTAAGACGGGTAAACTGCGGAACTGCATTATATGTAAAAGTGCTTCCGTTTCTAAGCACTCTAAATTCTATCTCATCATTTAAAGCAATGTCTGCTGCAATCAAAGTCAATGAATATAAATATTCGGTATGGTTACTTGCCGTAATCTGATGATCTACTACCTCCCCAGTTTCTGAAATTTTTCCGGCAACAAAACTGCCACTACCGCCAGAAAGCCGATTGGTTGTTGCTCCTCCATCAGTTAAGTGAGTGCTGTCAAAACCTTTTACATTGGAACTTGTAGTTGTTACATCGGTCCAGGTTCCACCATTCTTTCTATACTGCAGTCTGTAATCATCAGTAGAAGCTCCAGCCTTTCCACCACTCTCCTGGAGCCTGACTCTGAGCTGGAAATTAAAATCTGCAGATAAATCAAAACCAAGATTAGTGCCTTGAGCCGCCAAACCTGCAGAACCGCTTTCCGTTCCATCACCAAAAAACCGAAAAGCATCAAATGATAATGTAAACTGACCCACTTATAAATTCTCCCTCGGCAATCTAGCTGACTTTACCGGAAAGTCAGAATCATTTAAGGCAATCTTAATTATATTCTCATAATCCCCCGTCGGAATAGTCCTCCCAAACAAAACTTTCTTCCATCCAGGAATCAGCAGGTGATCATAAAGGCCAAACAAATCGCCGCCATGCCAAATTTCATCAAACCAAAAATAATCGTGCCGGGTTACAATCTGCCTCCCTACATCTGGATGTTTATTTACAATACATACAACATTTCTGCCCGGTAAATCTTCAGGCTCTATATCTTGACTACTCAAAGATGACCCATCACCATAATAAACTTTCCAAATAATCATATTATTCTTCCGGCAGCACTTCTCTGTATTGAATAAAGTATTCTTCCGCAGCAGGATCGGCGTCCCACCCTATTAAAGCCTCGTTGTGGGTTATTTCTTCTTCAACTGCCTGCAAATTTGAAATCCCAACAAGTGGGTTAAGGGTAGTGAGTAGGTTAAAACCGGGCGGACATCCTTCATAGTCATAATCCTGATACGTAAAAACTATGTAATCGTTACCCGTCAATCCCAAAACAGGATTGCTAGGGATAATATCCAACCCATAATAAGCATATCTATTGCCTGGACGATTATATGTTGCTTCATGTTCCTTGTATTCCCCAGCAAAATCATCCCACTTTAAAAGCCACAAATTACCAGTAGTGCCCGGGCTGTGTCTGCTACCATACAAGGTTGCTACAATATACTGATTATCTTCAGAAAAAGCTAATCGAGTCGGGTACTCACCACTATCTAAGCCTAAATCCAGAAAACACTCGCTTATTCTGGTTAAAGTGGCCCCATTTCTGGAATAAACCTGAATTCTTGGCGGAACCCATATGCTTTCAGAAGTATATCCGCCCCATCCGCCCAGTGCTATTAAAGTCCCATCTTTAGACATTGCCGAGCACATTGGGCAATATGGTCCAGTATGCAACTGTTGAATTGTCTGCTGTGCCCAACTGTTAGCAGACATCTTATAAAATACAACGCCATCGCTTCCTGTTGAATCGTAATTGCCATTCATTATAGATATTGCATATTCATCATCAGGAGTGAAATACACCGCCAACTGGCCAGCTTCCGCCATATACGACTGCAAACCAGCAGCGATCAAATTCCAGGTCGTGCCATCTCTTTTCCAAAGCCTGAGAGCAGGAGAGGCCCAATGGTAAAAATGGACCATGTAAGTTCCGTCAGAACTGATGGCCAACCCTCTAACCTGTGTCCCCCAATTATCCCCGCCATCATTCATTGTGATGCTAGTATGGTTGTATGTGTCCCCATCACGCAAAAACATAGCTACGTTTGGCCATTGAGTTGAATGAAATCCGGCCATAAGATACTGACCATTTTTAGAGAAGGCAGGAGGTCTGTAATCCTTGTCCGGCGCTGTCGGGTTGGTTAATCGAGAAAAGGAAGTTTCCCCAGTTCTCTTATGCAGCATAAAGGACGGAGTATTATCTCTGGACAGAATAACCAGATGCTGCCCATCCGGACTGAAGATTGGACTGCAGTTCCATCGCCACTCTCCTTCAAGGCACTGAAAACCGGAAATATCCAGAAAACTTTCAGTTACATCAGTAAATCTTACAGGCATTTTTGCTCCTATTCCCAGGGCACTTGCAGGACGCCATACGCATCCTTGTCAAAGTTTCTAACGTCAATGTGCAACCAAGTCGGGGTGTCCTTCTCAACACAAGTAATATACTTGTACCTTTCGGCCTG
>SLSG01000171.1 GCA_007130545.1 Bacteroidales bacterium
ACCTTGCAGAGACCGGAAACATCAACCCCAACGTCCGCGCCCAGGTGGCCTTCCATTCTCCCAGCGACCACATCGGGGTGGCTGCCGTGCACGGGGTGACCACGGCCGTGATCTCCCCTGCCGGGGGCATCATTGCCGGACAACCGGCTGCGATGATGACCGATGGCTGGACCTGGGAGCAAATGACCCTGAAGGCCCCATTGGGGATCTCGATCAACTGGCCCTCCATGGGCAATGCTGCTGAGCGCGACAAGGCCATGCAGGAGCTGCAGGATGCCTTTGACAAGGCCAGGCGGTACAAGCAGGCCCGGGAGGCCGGCGGCAATGCATTCAAGCATCCGGTCGATGTGCGATGGGAAGCCATGCTGCCCTTGTTGAACGGAGAGCTGCCGGTCTTTATCAATGCCAACGACGTGGCACAGATACAGTCTGCCATCGCCTGGACAGAGAAAGAGGGGCTGCAGATGATACTCGTCGGGGGACGGGATGCAGGATATATTGCCAGTCAGCTGGCCGAAAAAGACATACCGGTCATGGTCACACCCGTGGTTTCGGGTCCGACTACCAATTGGGAAAGCTATGACCAGGGCTATCTGTTGCCAGCTAAGCTCCATGAAGCCGGAGTGAGGTTTTGCATTGCCGGCGAACCATCCGCTGCCGGTGCCTGGCGCCTGGCGTTTCATGCCGGGGCCGCCGTGGCTTTCGGCCTTCCCCCTGAGGAAGCGCTCCGGGCCATTACGATCTACCCGGCCCAAATCCTTGGCATTGACGACCTGGTCGGAAGCCTGGCACCCGGCAAAGATGCCACGCTGATCGTAACCAACGGCGACCCGCTGGAGCTGTGGACCAAAACCGAAATGGTATTTATACAGGGAAGACAGATCAGCGACATGGACAAGCACCAGAGGCTCTACGAGATGTACCGCGAAAAGAACCGACAGGCCAATCCCTGACACCCATGAGCAGGAAAGAGCGAAAAAGAACATCCCTGACCAGGAAGGAACAGCAGGAAAGGCGGAAGCAACTCTACAGACAGCTTTCTCCCCTTTTGTGGACATTTGTTTCGTGGTTCGCGATCACAACCATATTGCATCTGCCGGCCTTCAGCCGGCCGGTGCAGGACTTTTTCGTCGGCTTCACCACCCATTCGGCCTATTGGTTTGGCAAGCTGCTTTTCTTGCCGGTAAAGATGTACGGGGTCCCATACCTTTCGGTCAATGGTTTCCAGATGGAGGTAATCACCGAATGCACCGCCTATAATTTTTATATATTTGGTGCCATGCTGGTGGTTTTTGCCAGATGGCCGCTAAAGCACAAGTTCATCAACCTGGGGATCATTCTTTTTTCCATATTTATACTGAACAACCTGCGTTTCATCAGCATGGGATACGTCGGAAGCTGGCGTCCGGACCTTTTCAACCTGGTGCACGACTATGCCTGGAACATCCTTTTCGGGTTCATGGTCTTCGGCATCTGGGCCTGGCGCGAAACGGCGGCACGAAAAGCTTTGTTGTGAAACTTTATTGCAGCTGAAATGGTAAAAAAAATTGGCATCCTGCTTGCGGCATCGGTCGTTGTGGCTGCGCTGTGGTTTGTCGGACTGGAAGGGATCTACGCCCGGGTGCTGGTATTTTTCACCAATACCCTGCTGGACATTGCCGGCAGTGAAACCACACTCAGCCTTACCATAGAAGAGGGGGAAAGGGTGTTCAGGGTACGTACCCAAATTGACGGGAACTGGGGCTCATACCCTCAGCGCCTGCAGACCCTGTTGCTGCCTACTGTCATGGTGCTGGCCTGGCAGCTTTTTTCGGCCTTTTTCATCGACAGGAAGCGGGCGTTGAAGTCCAGCGGCCTGAACATCGGCCTGTTCGTTATTTTCCACATCATATTCCTGCTGCTGCTAACCGGCTACCACACCTCGCGGGTGGCGCACTTCTTCTACATCGTCTTTATGGACAGCTTTTATATTGTCGGATTGCTGATCATCCTGGTGGACAACATCCGCAATCCGGTGTTTGTTCTGGGGGGGAAACAAAAAAGGGGATAAACATCCCCGAATGCCGCATTTTGCGACCTTTTTAGTGATTCCGGCAGGATTCGAACCTGCGACCCACAGCTTAGAAGGCTGTTGCTCTATCCAACTGAGCTACGGAACCGGATCATTAAAAATTCGCCGCAAAGATACGGGTAATTGCGGAATTGTACAAATATCCCGCCGTCCTTCACCCTGCACCATTGCATTTCCAAAATGGGCATTTTCCCCTTTCCGTTTTTTTTTGTATTTTTGCCGATAAAGAGACTATTTTACCGATAAACAGAGTATATTATGAAACCAATTGTTATGAAAGGCCTGAAACAAATTTTATTTCCTGTTCTGCTAATCTCCCTGGTATTCCTGTGGTCCTGCGGTGGCGGTGGTGCCCAGCGTCAGGTGCAGGAAGAGCAATTATCCGAGGTGAAGGAGAGCGTTTCCAGCGATCTTTATGAACTGCGTCACGACGTCATGGAGCGGATCGCCTATGTGGAGCGCCAGCTAGAAGATGCGACCGGGGAAACGAGGGAAGTGCTTAAAGAATCCCATGAGGAGTTGAACGCGCAGTTGGCGGACCTGGAACAGGAGCTTGAAAATGTCCGGACGGCCAGCCTGGAAACCTGGGATTCGGTCATTGAGCAAGTCAACGGTACCGTGATCAGGGTGCAGGAAAGGCGCAACGAGGTTTCCCTGAGGGTCAGGGAACTTCTTGAAGACGAATAATCCCCCATGGCCGTAGCTTTTCGGGCGAATGATTCCGGATCAAGGCCCTGGCAAGCACCAGGGAAGAGTCAATCACCGGCACGTCCATAAAGTATTTTTCCTTGTATATAAGCGGGAATTCGGTACAACCCAGAACAATCGCCTCTGCTCCAAGCCGGACCAGGTTGGTCATGGCGGAGAGCAGGATGGACTGTGCCTTTTCGGATATGGTCTCCGCGTTTGTTTTTACCCCGTACACCGGATGATAAATGGCCAGGTTCAGTTTTTTCTGTTCCTTTTCCGGCAAATTCAACACCTGCAGGCCCGCTTCCACGATCAGGTCATATTGCCGGGTCACATAAGTCCCGGTGGTCCCCAGTATGCCGACTTTACGCCGGCTGGGGCAGGTCTCGCTGATAAAGCTTCCGACCTCCCGGACCATATGAAGCAGCAGCAGCTTTGAGTTTTTGTCAGACAGCTCCGCCTGGATCACATCAAATATCTGCGGGGCATGGGCCGAGTTGCATGCCAGTCCGGCTACACCGGCCCCGGCCGCTTCCAGCTTCAGCAGTACCTGGGCAATGCGGTAAGCGGGGTTTGTCTTCACCCTTCCCTCCAGATAATCCGTCCGGTCGAATATCCTGTCGGGCTCAGACCAAAGGATCTGCGGCAGGTGTTCCTGGTCCCGTGCCGCCAGGGTCTGTTCCACGATCTTGCGGGACAGGTCTATCCCTGCTCCCGGCCCCATCCCGCCTGCTATGCCTATCAGTCCCTTGTTCATTTTTTTGTTTTTCATCCGGGGCATCCTCTTTTCCTGTTTAGGTAATCCTGAAATCACTCATCCAGTGCCTCCATGATCAGCCGCGCCAAAGTCCCGAACTCCCCTTCTTCCACCCGATTCCCCGGGATATAGGTGTCCACCCGGTGTACGATGACCAGGTCGT
>SLSG01000163.1 GCA_007130545.1 Bacteroidales bacterium
CGCTCGCCCTTATCCCGGGGGGCGCTCCTCAAATTTTATAAGGCGACACGGATCCGCGCTGAGAACCTTGGCTGCCTGAAAGGCAGGCGCAGTTCGAAGCGTGGATCTGTGCGCCGGGTAAGGCGGGTTTTGCAGCGCGAATTCGGTATGGGCTAGCTGCCCTAGATCACGACGTTGACGATCTTTCCGGGAACGACAATGACCCGTTTCGGAGGCTTGCCGTCCAGCCATTTGGCGGCTTCGGGGGATGAGAGGACGGCCTTTTCGACCTCCTCTTTCGTACTGCCGGTGGGCAGCTCCAGTTTGAAGCGGGTCTTTCCGTTAAAGGAAACGGGATAGGTCAGCCTGTCGTCGGCCACATACTTTTCTTCCCATTGCGGGAAATCTGCCACGGTGACACTGCCTTCATTGCCCAGGCGGTGCCAGAGTTCTTCTCCCAGGTGGGGGGCGAAGGAGGAGATCATGACGGCCAGTGGCTGTAAGACCTCCCGTTTGTTGCAGCGAAGCTCGGTGAGTTCGTTCACGCAGATCATAAAGGCGCTGACCGCGGTGTTAAACGAGAACCGTTCTATGTCTTCGCTGAGCTTTTTGATGGTCTTGTGAAGGACCTTTTTCTCCTGGTCTGTGGCCGCATCTTCGGATACGCTCCACTGGTTTTCCCGGTCGTGGAAAAGCCGCCACAGTTTGCGGATAAAGCGGAAGACCCCCTCAATGCCATTCGTATCCCATGGCTTGGCCTGCTCGATGGGTCCGAGGAACATTTCGTAAAGGCGCAGGGTATCGGCCCCGTAATGCCCAATCAGGTCGTCGGGGTTCACCACATTGTGGAACGACTTCGACATTTTTTCAATTTCCCACCCGCAGACATACTTTCCGTCTTCCAGGATGAACCCGGCATGTACATATTCCGGATTCCATTTTTTAAACGCCTCCAGGTCGAGGATGTCGTTGTGGACAATGTTCACATCCACGTGGATGGGTGTGGTGTCATAATCCCCCCGCAGGTTGTAAGACACAAAGGTGTTGGATCCCTTGATGCGGTAGACGAAACTGGAGCGGCCCTGGATCATGCCCTGGTTGATCAGCTTTTTGAATGGCTCATCTTCCACGACCAAAGCGACGTCAAATAAAAATTTATTCCAGAAGCGGGAATAGATCAGGTGGCCCGTGGCATGCTCCGCGCCACCCACGTAAAGGTCCACATTGCGCCAGTACTCCACGGCCTGTCTTGACACCAGCGCCTGGTCGTTGCGGGGGTCCATATACCGGATATAATAGGCACTGGAGCCGGCGAAGCCTGGCATGGTGTTGCATTCCAGCGGATGGCCATCGGGCGTTTCCCAGTTTTTGGCCCTGGCCAGCGGCGGCTCGCCCGTTTCGGTCGGCAGGTATTTGTCCACCGGCGGCAATTCCAGGGGCAACTCCGATTCATCCAGCACATAGGGCATGCCGTCTTTATAATACACCGGAAAGGGCTCACCCCAATAGCGTTGCCGGCTGAAGATCGCATCCCGCAGACGGAAGTTCACCCGCCCGGTTCCGATGCCCTGGTCCTCGAGGCGCTCTATGACCGTTCGGATGGCCTGCGGTACATCCATGCCGTTGATAAAATCACTGTTGACCAGGTTGCCTTCCTTCGCATCGTAGGATGCTTCCTCAATATTTCCCCCGCTGACCACTTCCGTGATCGGCAGCTCAAAGTGTTTCGCAAAAGCATAGTCGCGGCTGTCGTGTGCCGGAACAGCCATGATGGCGCCGGTCCCATAACCAGCCAGCACATAGTCGGCAATGTAAATGGGCATCAGCTCCCCGGAAAACGGATGTACCGCATGGGCGCCGGTGAACTCACCCGAAATGGTCTTCACTTCTGCCATGCGTTCCCGTTCGGAGCGGCTGGCAGCCCGCTTTATATAAGCGGCAACTTTTTCTTTGTAGTCGGATGGGGTAATCCGCTCCACCAGTTCGTGCTCCGGTGCAAGCACCATGAAAGTGGCACCGAAAACCGTATCGGGCCGTGTGGTAAAGACCTCGATCCGGTCGCTGGTGACAGGAATTTGTGCGGAGCCTTCCTGACTGGAAGCGCCGGCTGTGGCCCCGTTTCCTGAGGTTGCCACTGCGGATTCCGTTGTGCGTACTGTGGTTGTCGGGGACCCTGCCGCGCTTGCCGCTTCGCCTTTTAAGGTTGCCGCAGCGGCGGGATCATGCACACCGAAGAAAATGGTGGCCCCTTCAGAGCGGCCAATCCAGTTCCGTTGGATCTCCTTCAGAGATTCGCTCCAGTCAATGCGGTCGAGTCCGGCGAGCAGCCTGTCGGCATAGGCCGTGATGCGCAGGAACCACTGCTTCATCTTCTTGCGCTCCACCGGGTGGCCTCCCCTGACAGAGAATCCTTCCTTCACTTCGTCATTTGCCAGTACGGTGCCCAGCTGGGGACACCAGTTCACCATCGTGTCGGCCTGGTAGGCAAGGCGGTAGTGCATCAGCACCTCCTGCCTGCGGGTTTCGGTCATCTGGTCCCAGTCCGCCGCCGTAAAGGTTTCTTCCAAGCTGGTGGCAGCGTTCACCACTGCGTTTCCGCTTCGGCTGAAAACCGTTTCCAGGTCTGAGATGGGCTCGGCTTTCCGGGTCTCCAGGTTGTAATAATGCTTAAATAGCTGGATGAATGTCCATTGCGTCCAGTGATAGTAATCCGGGTCGCAGGTGCGCACCTCCCGGTCCCAGTCGTAGCTGAAACCGAGCTTGTCCATTTGCTCCCGGTAGCGTTCAATGTTTTTTTCGGTGGTAATGGCCGGGTGCTGCCCGGTCTGGATTGCGTATTGCTCTGCCGGCAGCCCGTAGGCGTCATACCCCATGGGGTGCAGTACGTTGAAACCTTTTTGCCGCTTGTAACGCGAAAAAATATCCGACGCTATATATCCCAGCGGATGGCCCACATGCAGGCCAGCCCCCGAAGGGTAGGGGAACATGTCCAGTACATAATACTTGGGTTTGCCCGGATCTTCGGTTACCCGGTAAGTCTTGTGTTCACGCCAGTGATCCTGCCACTTCTTTTCAACTTCACGGAAATTATAGTCCATTTTTTGTCGGATTTTTCAGCCTGCAAAGTTACGAAATGTACCCGACAAATCGCTACCTTTGCATTCTTAACTAAAAAGGAAGTACCATGCTACAAGCTGAAATAAAGACTGAAAGAGGGACCATGATGGTCCGGTTTTTTGAAAAGGATGCCCCCGGCACCGTGAAGAATTTTGTGGATTTGTCAAAAAAGGGGTTTTATGACGGACTGACATTTCACCGGGTGATTCCGGAGTTTGTCATCCAGGGTGGCTGTCCGGACGGTACCGGGATGGGCGGACCCGGATACACGATCGATTGTGAGCTGGATGGCGACAACCAATACCACGACCGCGGGGTGCTTTCGATGGCACATGCCGGAAGAAACACCGGCGGCTCGCAGTTCTTTATCTGCCACAACCGCATGAATACTGCCCACCTGGATCGCCAGCATACGGTGTTCGGGAAGGTTGTTGACGGACTCGATGTGATTGAGCAGATACGGCCGGGCGACAAGATCGAGAAGGTCACTATTCTCGAAGGGGAATAATACCGGAACTTTGCGGAGCCCGGGCCTTGCTCCGCGCTCCTCATATTTCCTCCGGAAATATATGTGCA
>SLSG01000208.1 GCA_007130545.1 Bacteroidales bacterium
GCAGCGGCCGAAGAAAGCCAGATCGAACAGATCGAAGTCGGGAGGACCCCGCAGGGTTCAGCTACTGGTGAGCCCTCCCTGGCGATCACAGATGCGGATTCCGGGGAGCCTGCAGGCGAAGCAGATACCATTACTCCCGGTGCAGAATCAGATGCCGCATATGAAGGTGCTGAAACAGACACCGCCGATGCAGCCGGTGCAAGCGATGAAGCCGCCACGCGACCCCAGCCCGCCCCGGCAGCCCTTACCGAAGCGGCCATCCGGCAGCACCACAACGCATTCCGCGGACCGTGGAGCAATGGCATCAGCCCCCACCGCAACATCCCCACGCAGTGGGATGGTCCCTCGGGCAACCACATTCTCTGGAAAACGGAGATTCCCCTGCATGGATACAATTCCCCGGTCATATGGGGAGACAAACTATTTTTCTCCGGGGCCGACGACAGCAGGCGCATGGTCTACTGCTACAACCGGCATACCGGGAATAAGCTCTGGGAAAAACAGGTCACCGGAATACCGGGATCGCCGGCAACACCTCCCCGCACCACGGATGATACCGGGCTGGCTGCGCCCAGCCTGACGGTCGACGGACAAAGGGTGATGGCCCTGTTCGGAACGGGCGACATCATTGCCTTCGACCTTGAAGGGAACCGCCTTTGGGCCCGTAACCTGGGGGTGCCGTCCAATCATTACGGACACTCCTCTTCCCTGGTTACCTGGGATAAAAAGGTTTTTGTGCAATACGACACCCAGAGCGGAAGCCGGGTGATGGCCCTGGATGTAGAGAATGGGGAAACCGTATGGGAAACACCCCGCACCACCGGGGTGTCCTGGGCCTCCCCCATCCTGGCCAATGTGGATGGGAAACACGTGTTGATCCTGCTGGCCAACCCGGATCTTTCGGCCTATGACATAGACACCGGCCGGCAATTATGGTCGGTGAACTGCATGTCGGGAGAGGTGGGGCCTTCGCCGGCTTATGGAGGCGGACTCGTATACGCGGCAAATGAATATGCAAGGATGGTAGGGGTCAATCCCAAAACCGGGGAACAGGTCTGGCAGGACAATTACTACCTGCCGGAGGTGGCCAGCCTGCTGTACCATGACGGATTGGTTTATGTAGCCACCACCTTCGCAGTCCTGGCTGCCTTTGAGGCCAGCACCGGGGAGTTCCTGTGGGAATTCGACACAGACGACGGCTTTTACTCCTCACCGGTCATTGCAGACAACAAACTCTATATTTTTGACACCGGCGGAAAGGCTTACGTCTTCCGGCCCGGCAGGGAGCCGGACCTGGTAGCCACTTCCGTACTCGGAGACAGGGTATTCGCCACCCCGGTGTTCGCTGAAGGGCGGATGTATATCCGGGGGAACAAATTTTTATATTGTATCGGAAGCCAATAGGGATATGGCTGGGCCGGCGGACGGCATAATTCTGCTGGCAGAAAAGGAAACATGAACGAACGAATTGACCATATAATCGCACAGACGGGCGGCGGCAAGGAAGCCGTAATCCCCATCCTGCAGGCCATTCAGAAGGAATACAACTTCCTGCCTGAAGAGGCCCTGAAGCGGGTGTGCGAAACCACTGAAATCACCGCGGCAG
The DNA here is from genome assembly GCA_007130545.1 of Bacteroidales bacterium. Taxonomy (GTDB): domain Bacteria; phylum Bacteroidota; class Bacteroidia; order Bacteroidales; family UBA7960; genus SLSG01. The sequence goes on from SLSG01000208.1 coordinate 1,607, forward strand.
AGATCGTCGGGGTGGCCAGCTTTTACTCCCAGTTCCGCTTCCATCCGGCCGGGCAGCATACGGTGAAGGTTTGTGTCGGAACGGCATGCCATGTGAAGGGAGCCGGACTGGTGTATGACTCACTGAAGCGGGAGTTGGGGATAGAGGCGAACCAGGATACGGATGAGAGCCGGACGTTCACTGTGGAAAAGGTCAGCTGCCTGGGATGCTGCACCCTGGCACCGGTGGTGCAGATCGACGACACCACTTACGGACATGTGACACCGGCCACGGCGAAAAACATCATAGAAGACTTTATCAGCCGCCGCGGGGACGGGAAGAACGGCCGGCGGGCCAAGGCAGGCAAGCAGGAGCTGCAGGGGGAGATAAGAATCGGACTGGGCTCCTGCTGCATCGCCAGCGGCAGCGACGACATCCTGCAGGCGGTGGAGGAGACGGTAAATGAGGATGCGCTGAATGTACATATCAAGCATGTGGGCTGCGTGGGCATGTGCCACCAGGTCCCGCTTGTGGAGATTCTGCCGGCAAACAAGCCTGCCGAGATGTATGCCAAAGTAAACCCATCTGACGTAAAATACATCATTGAAAAGCATTTCCGGCCCTCCGGATTTTTCCACCGCCTGAAGAACCGCTTCGAGCACCTGGTGGAGAATATCCAGCACGAAGGCCGCTGGGAGGGGGTGGAACGCTACGCCCTCAACGTCAGGGAAAAACACGTGATGGCCTTCCTGGGCAACCAGATTCCCATTGCCACGGAACACCGCGGCATCATCAACCCGACCGATCTGGAAGAATACCGCGCGCGCGGTGGCTTTGAAGGGCTACGCAAGGCGCTTTCCATGCAGCCTGGCGAAGTGATTGCGCAGGTAAAGCAAAGCGGGATCAAGGGACGTGGGGGCGCCGGGTTTCCAACCGGACTGAAATGGGAGGCGGTGGCCAGGGAGGATTCTTCTGTCAAATACCTGATCTGCAATGGGGATGAGGGCGATCCCGGTGCCTTCATGGACCGCATGCTGCTGGAATCCTACCCCTACCGAATCATCGAAGGCATGCTGATCGGTGCCCGGGCCACCGGGGCCACCCAGGGCTATTTCTACATCCGGGCGGAGTACCCGCTGGCGGTTTTGCGGATACGGGAGGCCCTGCAGCAATGCGAAGAAAATGGTCTTACCGGAAAAAATATCCTGGGCGCTGATTTCAGCTTCGACATCCGCATAAAGGAAGGGGCCGGCGCATTCGTATGTGGTGAGGAAACGGCGCTGATTGCCTCGATGGAGGGAAAGCGCGGGTTCCCGAGGCTCCGCCCGCCATACCCGGCCGAGAAGGGTCTGTGGGACCATCCGACACTGATAAACAATACGGAGACCTTTGCGCAGATCCCGTACATTCTCAGCCACGGACCTGATAAATTTGCCGCCATTGGCACCAAGCTCAGCAAGGGCACCAAGGTCTTTGCGCTGGCAGGGAAGATTAATAGAGGCGGACTCATCGAGGTGCCCATGGGCATCAGCGTACGGGAGATTGTTGAAGAGATTGGCGGGGGCGTGCAGGACGGCAGGAAACTTAAGGCCGTGCAGATCGGCGGACCCTCCGGGGGCTGTATCCCGCATTTTTTGGCAGACCGGCCGGTGGATTTTGAATCCCTGGGCGAGGTCGGGGCCATGATGGGGTCGGGCGGACTCGTCGTGCTGGATGAGACCGATTGCATGGTGGACATTGCCCGCTATTTCCTTTCCTTCACACAGAATGAATCCTGCGGCAAATGCACTTTCTGCCGGGTGGGTACGCGCCGCATGCTGGATATCCTGGAAAGGCTGTGCGAAGGCAAGGCCGGGGGCAAGGACCTGGAAGAGCTGGAGACCCTTGCCGGTTGGACGAAGAAGGGAAGTCTGTGCGGACTGGGAAAAACGGCACCCAACCCGGTGCTGTCGACCCTGCATTACTTCCGCGAGGAATACCTGGCACACCTGGAAGGCCGCTGCCCGACAGGTAGCTGTAAGGCGCTGGTGACCTATTCGGTGACCGACAAATGCATAGGTTGCACGATCTGCGCCCAGC
>SLSG01000027.1 GCA_007130545.1 Bacteroidales bacterium
TGGACTACATCGTATGCAAAATACCAAGGTGGGATCTCGGAAAATTCACCGGGGTATCCAAACAGATTGGCAGCAGCATGAAAAGCGTGGGCGAAGTGATGGCCATCGGCCGGAATTTCGAAGAAGCCATACAAAAGGGCCTTCGAATGATCGGCCAGGGCATGCATGGATTCGTCGGAAATTCAGACATACACTTCGACAATATCGAGGAGGAGCTGCAGAAGCCGACCGACATGCGGATTTATGCCATCAGCAGCGCCATGGAAGCCGGGTTGGACATTGACCGCATCCACGAACTGACCAAGATAGATAAGTGGTTCCTGGTAAGGCTGCTTAATATACAACAGGTGAAGGACCAACTGAGCCGGTTCGATTCCCTGAAAGCACTGCCGGCAGACTTGCTCAGGGAGGCCAAGGTCAGGGGTTTCTCAGATTTTCAGGTGGTCCGCATGGTATTGCAGAGCAAAGGTCCGGATATTGAAGAACATATGGACCAGCTTCGCAGCCTCAGAAAAAGACTGGGCATCGTCCCGTATGTTAAACAGATTGACACCATGGGAGCGGAATACCCGGCCAGGACCAATTACCTTTATATGACCTATTCGGGTGCGGAGCATGACGTGGACTTCCTGCAGGACAAGAAGAGTGTCGTGGTATTGGGGTCGGGCGCCTACCGAATCGGCAGCAGCGTGGAATTTGACTGGTGCGGGGTGAATGCGCTCCAGACCATCACAAAATCAGGCATGCGTTCCGTGATGATCAACTACAATCCGGAAACGGTGAGTACCGATTTCGATGTTTGCGACCGACTTTACTTCGATGAGCTGTCGCTCGAGCGGGTGTTGGACATTGTGGAGCTTGAACAGCCAAAAGGAGTGGTGGTTTCGACCGGCGGACAAATACCCAACAACCTGGCCATGCGGCTGTATGATCACCAGGTACCGGTTCTGGGAACCTCTCCCCTATCCATTGACCGGGCAGAGGACCGCTTCAAGTTCTCGGCCATGCTTGACCGCCTGGGCATAGACCAGCCGAGGTGGAGTGAACTCTCCAGTATAGAGGAGATACACGGCTTCGCTGACAAGGTGGGGTTCCCCCTGCTGATCCGGCCTTCCTATGTGCTTTCAGGCGCCGCCATGAACGTGGTCTCCAACAAAACGGAAATGGAGCATTTCCTGTCCCTGGCCACAAAAGTCTCCAAACAGCATCCTGTGGTGGTCACCGAGTTTATTGAAGATGCCAAGGAGATTGAAATAGATGCGGTGGCCGACCGGGGAGAAATTGTGGCATATGCACTGAGCGAGCACATAGAGTTTGCGGGGGTCCATTCCGGCGATGCCACGATGGTATTTCCGCCCCAGAAAATCTACTTTGAAACCATCCGACGAATAAAGAAAATAAGCCGTGCCATCGCTGGTGAATTAAACATATCGGGTCCGTTCAATATGCAATTCCTGGCCAAGGACAACCAGATCAAGGTAATTGAATGCAACCTGCGGGCTTCCAGGAGTTTTCCCTTTGTCTCCAAGGTGTCAAAAGTAAACTTTATCGAACTGGCCACCAAGGTCATGCTGGGTGAAAAGGTGGAAAAGCCTGCCAAGTCTATGTTCGACCTCGAACACATTGGGATCAAGGCCCCCCAGTTCAGTTTCTCCAGGTTGGCAAAGGCAGACCCGGTACTTGGCGTGGACATGGCATCCACCGGCGAGGTGGGCTGCATCGGGGACAGTTATTATGAAGCCGTGTTGAAGGCCATGCTTTCCGTCGGATACACCATCCCGAAAAAGAACATCATGCTGAGCACCGGTCCGATGCGGTCTAAGGTCGAGCTGGTTAAAGCCTGCAAAATGCTGGTTGAAAAGGGGTACAACCTCTTCGCCACACGTGGGACAGCCCATTTTCTGCAGCTTAACGGCATCCCGGCCATCACACTGCACTGGCCGGATGAGGACGCCAAACCCAATATACTGGATTACCTGAAAGGGAAGCTCATAGATCTGGTGATCAATATTCCGAAAGACCATACCCAGTCCGAACTTTTCAATGATTACGAGATCAGGCGCAACGCCATTGATTACAATATTCCGCTGATTACCAATGCCCGCCTGGCCAGCGCCTTTATTTATGCGTTCTGCACGCTGCAGCCGGCTGACCTGAAGGTCAAGAGCTGGGATGAATACCAGGTGTAATTGTTTTTTGCTATTTTTGCTGGAAACAGACAAATTTTTCAATGCCCGGTATATATTATGCGCCTTAAAGCGATCATTGTGATCCTGCTGACCGTAAAAGTCATTGTCATCACGCTTTTCCTGACCCATTATAAACCTTTTCGAAAAAACGAACAGATTGTGCTGAACGCCATTCATAACCGGACAAGCATCCGGGACTACAGCGAGAAAGAGGTGCCCGCACAGCTCGTGGAAGAACTGCTGAAAGCTGCCATGGCGGCCCCGTCTTCCCGCAATATGCAGCCATGGGAGTTCTATGTGGTCACCGAAAGGGAAAGCCTCGACCGGCTTGCAGAGGGACTTCCCTTTGCAAAAATGCTTGCCCGGGCGCCCCTGGCCATCGTCGTGGCCGGAAACACCCAGGTCGGCAATCCCAACCAGGAACAAGTATACAATTGGGTGATGGACTGCTCGGCAGCCACCCAAAACCTGTTGCTGGCGGCGCATGCAGTCGGACTCGGGGCCGTGTGGACCGGCGTATGGCCCTACGAATCCAGAATCGATGTAGTCAGAAAAACACTGGACCTGCCTGAACACATCATCCCGTTAAATGTTGTCCCTGTCGGATATCCCAACGGAAAACACGAACCAAAAGTCAAATGGGATGAAACAAAGGTGCACTGGCTCCAATACCCAACACCCAATACCCAATACCCAACACCCAATACCCAATAACCAACACCCAATAACCAATACCCAACACCCAATAACCAATAACCAACAGCCAACACCCAACACCCAATAACCATGAAAAATTTGCAAAAGACATTGATTGTAGTCATGCTGGCTGCGATGGCCGGATGCCAGTCCCCCCTGGAGAAAGTGGACCTGATCATTGCCAATGCCGTTATTTACACATTGGATGACGGGTTCACCATGGCACAGAGTGCCGCCATCCGTGACGGAAGATTCGTGGCCGTCGGGACCGACAAGGATATCATGGCTGCTTACCGGGCCGATGAATTCATCGATATGAAGCGGGCATTTGTTTACCCTGGACTGATCGACCCGCATGCCCACTTTTTCGGCTACGGCACCAGCCTGATGAACCCCGATCTTTACGGGACCGCTTCTTTTGAGGAGATCGTCGGACTCCTCAGGGAGCACCATGAGCGGTACTCCGGAGAGTGGATTCTGGGCCGGGGCTGGGACCAGAACCTTTGGCCGGTGCAGGAATTTCCCCACCGCAGCCAATTAGATGCCGTATTCCCAGACATCCCTGTGTTGCTGGTGAGGGTAGACGGACATGCGGCCGTGGCCAATTCCGAGGCCCTGCGCAGGGCCGGCATCACGGCTACCACCCAGGTTCCCGGCGGAGAGGTGATCGTGCGCGACGGAGAGCCCACGGGCATATTGATCGACAATGCAATCGGACTCGTACGCAGGTTGGTGCCGCCAAAGATAATTCAGGGGGTGTCATTTACCCACAA
>SLSG01000174.1 GCA_007130545.1 Bacteroidales bacterium
ATGCACCTGCACGGGGAGCTGAAAAAGGTCCGCAGCACCGTGGATGAGAATCTCGTCTATACACTGGACGGCTGGGAGCTGAAGCGGGGAGATACCTGCGAGCTGGGGTCCCAGCTGCGCCCGCATATTGTCTGGTTCGGCGAACCGGTGACCATGATTCCCGACGCGGCAGAACTTTGCTCTACGGCCGACATCCTGGTCATTATCGGAACCTCGCTGAATGTGTACCCTGCAGCCGGACTGGTCGGCTATGTGCCCGAAGGCACTCCGGTATACCTGATCGATCCGGGCCATCTGGGGGTGAGCCACATTCCCAAACTGACGTTCATCAGGGAAAAGGCCGGTACGGGAACCCCACGGCTGGTGGCTGAGCTGCTTTCCTAAACCCTATATAATGTTCAAAAAGCTATCGATGGATGAGCTGGGCCGGAAGAGTCCGGAGGCTTTCAGGGAGTCGGAAAAATTCCCGGTGTTCCTCGTATTGGACAATATCCGCAGCATGATGAACACCGGTTCGGTTTTCCGGACGGCCGATGCCTTTTTGCTGGAGGGGATCTATCTTTGCGGCATCACAGCAACCCCACCCCATCGGGAAATTCACAAAACGGCCCTGGGTGCAACCGAGTCTGTTCACTGGCAGTATTTTGAAGAAACCGGCCAGGCCATTGCCAGGCTGAAGGAAAACGGCTACCAGGTGCTTGCCCTGGAGCAAACGGCGGCCAGTATAAACCTCCGGAGTTTTCAACCCCTTGTCAGGCAGAAATATGCCCTGGTATTTGGGAATGAGGTGAAAGGCGTAAGTGAGGAGGTCCTGCAACTATGCGATGGCTGCCTGGAGATCCCGCAATTCGGCACCAAGCACTCCCTCAACGTATCGGTAACGGCTGGAATGGTGATCTGGGATTTTTACTGCAAGCTGCGCTGAGTTGGGTGTTGGGTGTTGGCTGTTGGCTGTTGGCTGTTGGGTGTTGGTTGTTGGCTGTTGGCTGTTGGGTGTTGGCTATTGGCTGTTGGCTGTTGGTTGTTGGCTATTGGCTATTGGCTATTGGGTGTTGGGTGTTGGTTGTTGGCTATTGGCTATTGGGTCAGGGATTATTCGAAAAGGAAGGAAACCATCACGGTCTTGGAGTTCAGGCGGTCGATGGGGTCGTAAAAAATATCCCGCCCGGCTACCCTGCGTTTTAGTTCCCCTATCCCGAAAGAGGCCTTCACCTCCAGGGCGAACTTGAAATAGTAAAAGTAATAATCGAAGCCGACGCCCATTTCGTAATGGATGTCGTTCCTTCCCACGGCGAGGTAAATATCCCCCTCCAGCTCATCCATGGAAGCCAGGTCATGGGTGTATTTGAAACCCCCGATCACGTAGGCCCTGGTATTGGTCATCCGGGCCGACTTGTATTTGATGTGCAGCGGGAACTCCATGATCGTGGCCTCCAGGTGCTGGATGTACTCCCATTCGTTGGGACTGTAATTCTCCCCGGTGTAAAATTCCACGTAGCGGTCCCCGAACGCCAGGGTGGGCACGAACCTCAGGTCCAGGTACTCATTCAGTTTCAGGTTGGATACGATGCCGATATGGAAACCAATATCCGGTTCCGGAAAGACGTTGCGGATGTTTGGGAACTGTTTTTCGACCGGCCTCAATGCAAAATTCATGCGGTTTACGCCCAGGGAAAACCCGAAATGATAGGGCTTTGCATCATGGTTCTGCAGGTTCTGGTAACCAAAAGCCTTTCTGCCTTGTGCAACGGACTGGCTGGCAGGCAGGAACGGGGCCGTCAGGATGAAAAAGGAAATAAAAAGAATGTGTGCAGTCTTCACGGTCAACACATGGATAGGGTTCGTATCAATAAACGGATTTTCCAAAATGATATTGCAAAAACCGCTATTTTTTGCGGTTTGGGAACGCGTTGCAAAAAGGCGCTGTTTCAGGGTGCCAGACGTTGCAGCTTCCAGAACCCTGGTTTTCCAATATACAGCAGTCGGTCGTGCAGCCGGCCGGTCCTTCCCTGCCAGAACTCGATGGATTCGGGGAATAGCCGGTAGCCGCCCCAGTGCGCGGGCCGTACAAGGGGTTTTCCCCGGTATTTTTCCTCCAGTTCCCTGAAACGGGCCTCCAGAAATTCCCTTCCCGGAACGACCTCGCTCTGGGGAGAAGCCATGGCCCCAAGCTGGCTTTCGCGCGGGCGGGAGAGGAAATAGGTGTCTGACTCCCTTTCGCTGAGCTTCTCTGTCCAGCCCCGGATGCGCACCTGCCGGTGGAGCTCCAGCCAGAGGAATACCAGGGAGGCGAGGGGGTTGTTTTCCAATTCCTTTCCCTTCCAGCTCTGATAATTGGTATAGAATACAAAACCCCTTTCATCCAGCTCCTTCAACAGCACCACCCTGGCGTTGGGCATGCCGCCGGGACCCATGGTGGCCAGCGTCATGGCATTGGGTTCGGGGAGTCCCGCCTCCAGGGCCTGGTCGAACCAGGCCGCAAATTGCAGGAGCGGGTCCGGGTTTACGCTGTGCTCCTCCAACGAGGCTGCGGCATATTCCTGACGCAAAGCAGAAAGGTCTCTTTTTACCATTGTCGGATAGGATTTGCTGGGCCTGGCCTATTTACACAAATGCTTCAGGGCTTCTTCCTTCAGGGTTTCGAGCCGCACGGGAACCACGCCCACATATTCGCATACGATCCCGCCCCCCAGGTTGCACAATGCCGCCATCAGGTCTGTCGGCAATCCCGCAGCCAGACCCAGCACAGCCAGGCTGATCACGGTATCACCCGCCCCGGAAACATCGGAAATATCCCTTACATGCCCGGGCACGAAGCCTTCCTGGCTGCCCTGCCCCCCCTTGCGGGAACGGTAGTAAATGCCCCGGTTGCCCAGGGTGGTCAATACGGTTTCGGCCGCTATCTTTTTTTGCAGTACCTGAACTGCCTGCCTGATCTCATCTTCATTGGCCGGCAGGGCATCCAGCCTGAGTCCCTCGTGAAGCTCCTTGAGGTTTGGCTTGAAAAGGGTAACGCCCCTGTAGGCCAGAAAGTTTTTCCTTTTCGGGTCCACGGCCACGGGAATGCCTTGTTGGCTGGCGATCTCCATCACCTGGCTGATCAGGCCCGGATGGATGACCCCCTTGTCGTAGTCCTCGAAAACGATGGCATCGGCCTGGCCGCCCTTAACAATGCCGTCGATCTTTTCGGCCAGCATTCCCGTTTCCCCTTCCTGTAAAGGATGCTCTGTCTCTTCATCCACCCGCAGCATCTGGGTGTTGTTGCCAATGATCCGGAACTTTACGGTGGTCATGCGCTGCCCGCTTGCCAGGACCCCCTTGCTGTCCAGCCCTTTTTCCTTAAGCAGGGTCTTCAAAAGCGCCCCCTTCTCATCCTTGCCCGTAAAGGTGCATAACACAGGAATCCCGCCCAGGTTCCGGATGTTCAGGGCCACATTGGCGGCCCCGCCCAGCCGGTTCTCCCGCTTGTGCAGGCTGACCACCGGTACGGGAGCCTCGGGAGAGATGCGGTCGACCTTCCCCCAGAGGTAGGAGTCGATCATCACGTCTCCGATCACCAGGATGCGCTTGTCCCTGAAGGAACCCAATGCCTGTTCAATGGTCTTGCGGCTGTATGTACCCTTCATGGATCAACGGTCTTACTTAAGTTCTTCC
>SLSG01000081.1 GCA_007130545.1 Bacteroidales bacterium
ATGGTGGCAGCCCAGGTGATCGGGAACGATGCGGCCATCACTACCGGGGGCATGAACGGGCATCTGCAGTTGAATGTGTTTAAGCCGGTGATGATCTATAACCTGTTGCAATCTGCCCGCCTGTTGGGCGATGCATGCCGTTCATTCACCCAAAACTGCGTTCGGGGTATCCGGGCGAATCCGGAGCGGATCAGCGCCCATTTATCTAACTCTCTGATGCTGGTCACGGCCCTCAATCCGCATATCGGCTATGACAATGCGGCCCTGATCGCCAAAAAGGCACACGAGGAGAACCTCAGCCTGAAGGAGGCTGCGCTGGCATTAAAGCTGGTAAGTGAGGCGGACTTTGACCGCTGGGTGGACCCGGCCGGCATGGTATAGGTTTGGCGATGGGAGTCAGGGACCTGTCAGACAATGAAACCCTTAGTACTCCCAGAGGTCGTGCTCGAAGTTGCGGATATATTCCTGTATTCGCCTGGCCTCCAGAAGCGCATCCATTCCGGTGTAATACTCTCCGATACGCCGGTCCTGTACATTGGAAGCTTTGTAAATCGTGCCACTGAAGAACCGTTTCAGGAACAGGTCGTCATAAGACATCCGCTGGGCATCGTTCTGGCGGTTAAAGACGGGGGCATTGACAAAGATGTCGCGCACCTCCGGGAAGTAAATCCAGAACAATGGTTCGTCACCCCTTGACTCCCCTGTAACTGGATCAATCGCCTCTCTGACAGGGCAGATTCCCAGAACCCTGACCTCCAAAACGGACCTTTTTGTGTCAAAATACCAGTCTTCCTTGATCCTGAACCGCAAGACATCGGCAGTGTTGAAAGAGATGGTAATGGTGGTGTCAAATTCGTCATAGGGCGGGTCGGGCCGTTCCATGGTAATCGTTTCCGTCCGGTCAAGGGTACCAAGCAGCACCTCGGGATCCAACGGAATGGAGAAGTCATCTGCATCGACACTGAATGGCCGGATGGTCCCATCGGAGATCCCGTCCATGATCACCTGCATCAGGCTTCTCATGTTGCCTGATTGGGTGGGCGGAAAATACATGGGCTGGTTCATTTTTTCCCTCAGGTCGACCACCTGCCAGACCCGCATTGACCAAAGCACATCGGCTTCGCGGACATAGGGGAGTTCAATGGGCTTCTTCTCTTCATGCCGGGCCCTTTCCCAGACGCCATCCCGCGGAAGTTCCTGTTCCCATATGCCGTTTCGGGGCTGTTGGGCAGGCTGGGCAAGAAGCTGGACAGGGAGTGCCAGTGCAACTAAGCAAAAGACTAAAAATATTCTTATCATGGGTAAACCTCCTTTGGTTTGTGACTTCTTAATTGATCGTAAAGCTCAGGGGTGAAAGGGTCCTTACCCTTCCATCGGGTCCTGGCCTGGTGGTGATATTTTCAAAAATGATTCGCTGGTTCCTGCCGGCATTGGAGATCACCTGGAGCATTTCCGGGGTGAACTGGTTGCCGGTGGCGCGGAAGGTCCTGACATCCCCCGCCATGGTGGTGACCATGGAAAAGGATTCGATCTCAAAGTTCAAGTCGAACTCAAAGCCTTCCATGCGCGGAATGATCGCTCTGGCCAGCACCAACTCATCCCGGGAGATCCTTCCTTCACGGCGGTTGGCAATGAAGGCTACCGGGTCGGGGACATTGCGGACCCTGAAATTGCTGGAGCCCATGTTTCGGGTGGCGCCGTCCACCAAAGCGTTAACGGTGATGTTCACCTCCCTGGTCCCGGGCTGAACCTGTACAATATAGCTTCCATCGGATTGTCTCGTAAGGCTACCGCCTGCCGATATTACCGGGCGAATATTCTCGGTCGGGATACCAGGCGCGGAAATGGAGACCGGGTTTGGCACACCCACATAGAAAAGATTCATGCGGTCGGCGGATACGGTCACAGATGGCCTTTGCACGATGTATTCAGCAGTGAACGGGTACTCCTGAGGGTAGCCTGTGGGAGAGACGAGCCGTATCACCCCGCGATGCACCTGCGGACCCGTAGAGGTTGCCTGTATCCTGAACCTGCCGACTCCGTCGGTGGTGGGTACCGGGCGTCCGCCAACAAAAATTTCCGGGTCTGTACGGGTGTCGATTGCCGCCACAAAGATATCGGCCTCGTAATGGTCGTTCAGCAGCACGATCTGGCTGCTCGGCACCACCCTGGCCTCAATCTGGTCAAATTTGAAATCGTCGGCCGTAATGGCGCCGTAAAGCAGGTTCACGGCATCGAATTCCGCATTCCTGATCTCGGTGATCAACCGACTGAGGTTGGTCGCCACGGCCACGGAGATCACCCGGTCAAACATATGCTGCTCCCAGGAAATTTCTGCGTCCTGGCGGTAAAACGGTCCTTCCGTGTCCAGGCCTACCTGGATGAAATCCTCCAGGTCGTGGCTGGCCATGGTGCTTATGATCTCGGACTTGAACTGGTCGATCTTCTCGCGGAGCTCATAGGCGCGGGTTCCACGTCCCCCATCCCTGTTGGCGGGATCCTGGGTGTTCTCCACCAGCCAGAAACGTGAGGAGATGCTGTAGTTGTCCTTCTTTTTAAGGTCATGCAGATTCAGGACCGCGGCTTCTTCCGGAGAGATGTTGTTGAGCTCTGCGATCATCAGGTTCCTCTGGTCAATGATGTATTTCACCAGGTCGTTGGCAAGTGCCTGAAGGTTCTGGGCCTCATCATAAAAGGGTTGGACCTTTTCCTCGGAAATGGCCTTTTGCTGGTCAAAATCCCGGTAAACCATGTCGACTTTGACCTCAAAGTTCTTGTTGGTCTGCTCCAGGCCCTCGTTGATCATCGGAAAGGAATCCAGGACCTCCACGGAAACGTTGAGGGCCATAAGGGCCAGAAAGATCAGGTACATTAGTCCGATCAGCTTTTGCCTGGGGGTTTGTTTTCCACCTGCCATAGTTCTTGGTGTATCTTAATCCGGGCTACAGACATCCGTCGATGCGGGCTATCCCCAGCCAGGGTTACGGGATTATCTAGCGGTTCACGTTAAAATTCATTGCAGACAGCATATTGCCGTAAACACTGTTAAGCGCCTGCATGTTGTTGGTCAGCTGATCCAGTTCGGCCTGGTATTTCTGGGAGTTTACAACTGTCTGGTTTACGTTCTCTTCAAGGGAACCCAGGCTTTTATTCAGCCGTTCTGTTGAGTTGGCCTGCAAATTGGCTGCCTGGAGCTGGATCTCATAAGCCGTATTCAGGGCGGACAGGTTCTGGTTTGTTTTCTGAAGCTGCTCATTATAGGTTTTGCCGTGCTGCGAAGCATTCTGCATGGCATCGACCGCATCGGTCAGTATGGCAGCGTTCTTGCTGTAAGCCTCACTCATCCCGTTGGTGTGGCTGGTCATGGTCTTGACGCTCTTTGCCAGCTCTTCGGAAGCGAAAAGGTTGTCCTGTGCCGAGGCTGCCGTCTTCTTGTAGCTTTCACTCATGTCGTTCATGGAATGAACCACACTTTTCAGGCTGTTGCTGTATTCGCTCGAAAGGCTCAGGTCGTGCTTCAGGTATTCAGTGGTATTCTTGTAGGACTGGCTGAGGTCCAGCACGGACTTGGAGGCCTGCTCCATGCTCTGTATGTATTGGTTGGTGGCCGCAGCGGCATTCGACATGTCTGCCAGCCTGGATGCATTGTCGCTC
>SLSG01000075.1 GCA_007130545.1 Bacteroidales bacterium
CATCACGTCTCCGATCACCAGGATGCGCTTGTCCCTGAAGGAACCCAATGCCTGTTCAATGGTCTTGCGGCTGTATGTACCCTTCATGGATCAACGGTCTTACTTAAGTTCTTCCAATGCCCGCCGGATGCGGCTGATGGCCTCCTCCAGCAAGTCGTTGGAGGTGGCATAGGAAAGCCTTACACAATCGGGATCCCCGAATGCATCCCCAGGTACCATGGCAACAAACACCTTGTTCAGCAGGTACATGCAAAGATCCGGGGCGTTCTCCACCCGGGTGGTCCCATCCGACTTCCCAAAAAATTCCTTCACATTTGCAAATACATAAAAGGCACCCTGTGGCTCATTGGTTTTTATGCCCGGAATGTCTTTCATCAGTCGCAGGACAAGGTCACGCCGCTCACGGAATTTATCCAGCATGGGGCGGGTTGTTGCCGGGTCGGTCTTCATCGCCTCTACACCGGCCATCTGTGCAATGGAGCAGGTTCCGGAAGTGATCTGGCCCTGCAGCTTGTTGCAGGCCTTCGCGATCTCAAGGCTGGCTGCCATATAACCCAGCCTCCAGCCGGTCATCGCAAACCCTTTGGATACTCCGTTGATGATGATTACCTGGTCGCGGACCTCCTCAAACTGGGCGATGCTCTCATGTGCTCCGGAAAAGTTGATATGCTCGTAGATCTCGTCTGCCAGGATATACACATGGGGATGTCTGGCGAAGACCCCGGCCAGTTGTTGCAGCTCCTCCCGGGAATATACGCTTCCGGTGGGGTTGCACGGACTGGAGAACATGAACAGCTTGGTTTTGGGTGTGATGGCGGCCTCCAGCTGATCAGCCGTGATCTTGAAGTCATTTTCAATGCCTGCCTGTATGGTTACCTCCACCCCTTCGGCCATTTTAACGATCTCCCGGTAGCTCACCCAGAAAGGGGAGGGGACGATCACCTCTTCACCAGGGTTGACCAGGCACAGAACGGCATTGGCGATGGACTGCTTGGCCCCGGTGGACACCACGATCTGTTCTGGCGTATATTCCAGCTTGTTGTCACGGCTGAGCTTTTCGCAAATGGCCTGCCGCAACTCCAGGTATCCGTTTACCGGTGTGTAAAAGGAATGATTGTTGTCGATGGCCGACTTGCCGGCCTCCTTGATGTTGCCGGGGGTGAAGAAATCAGGTTCTCCCAGGCTCAAATTGATCACATTGTGTCCCAAGGCCTTCAGCTCTCTGCTTTTTCTGGCCATGGCCAGGGTCTCGGATTCGGATAAGCGGTTGATTCTGTCTGATAAAGGATTCATAGCATAGGGGGTTTTACCGCCGCAAATTTAGCAAAATCTAAGTAAAGCCCTTATCTTTGCGCTACAAATATTTATGCCCATGGGAGAGCTGTTTTATTCACTGAGGTATGTCCTCCTGGCGCTGGGGGCTTTTTTGCTGGCTTATTTTCTGGTGAAGGAATACTTCCAGTGGGAGGGCCGCAAGCGCAAGCAGGATGGCCTTGCCGAAAGGCTGCGCATCTCCTTGCCGATCAGGTTGCAGGCCTACGAAAGGATCATACTGCTGCTGGAGCGGATTTCTCCGGGAAGCCTGATCTCCCGCCTGCACAAGCCCGGCATGACAGCCTCTGAATTCCAGCGCCTGCTCATACAGACCATACGGGACGAGTTTAACCACAACCTTTCCCAGCAGCTCTATGTATCGGTGCCCGCCTGGGAGATGGTAATAAGTGCCAAGGAGGAAATGATCAGCCAGGTGAATACGGCGGCCGCCCGGCTGGATGAAAATGCCACTTCGGCCGACCTTTCGAACCTGCTGCTCGGGGTGAGTGTCGATAAACTGGCCACCCGCAAGGCAATCGACTACCTGAAGTCGGAGGCCGCCAAGGTATTCTAAAAGCCTGAAGCCTTATGGAAATATTGCTGAATAACCGCAAGGAATCCTTTCCGGGCCGTTCACAGATGACGGTCAGGGAGTTGCTGCAAGACAAGAAATTCACTTTTAAGTTTCTGGTGGTCAGGCACAATGACAAGGTTGTCATGGAAGATAATTATGCCGGTACCGTCATACGAGACGGGGACAAGGTCGTGGTGCTTCACCTGATGGCCGGGGGATAGGCGTATTCCTATTGCACAGACGAATTCAGGTGGGTGATTCCGATGAGCCGGTCGTACACTGTTCCAGGCTGCCGGTGGTACACATAAATGCTGTAGTCGTTCTCGGTGATGGAGTGGTTGCCCTCAATAAATCCGGTGTCGGCCCGTGTCTCCCCCTCTTCCAGAAAGGCATAGAGATAGTTGTAATAGCCTTGTTTCAGCAACAGGCTGATCTCGTATTTTTTCTCCACATAGTTGTAGCTCATCTGACCCGCATCTGAAAAATGCCAGTGGGTCAGTTCGCCCATGATGTAAAGTCCGCCACTGGCCAGGGGGGCGTCCATCGGCAAGCTGAAGTGCACCCATGCATAGTCACTCTCCAGCATGTCGTTGCGTCCATCCTGGTTCCGTATGGTGAATCTTCCGTTTATGTCATTGTCGGATGAGTACCTTCTGAAAGTGCGCCGCTGGTCAGGCAGCAGGAACACATCCCAGTGTCGGACCGAAGAGTTGATCTCGGCCACCCTTTCGGTCAGAAACCGCAGGGTTCTTGTATCGAACCTCCTGAACTCGTTCCCCCCGTCAAACAGGGCCTGGTCCTCATGGTCATACACCAGGCGGTTCCCGATGATGCTGCGCGGCCGCAGCTTGGTAATGGCATTGTCCCAGCGACCGTTTTGGGTCATCACCACCCGGAGGTCCTGCTGGGGGTTGGACACCGGGTAGCCCCCGGTATGGATCTCCATGCTTATCTGTTGTTTGGTGTCCCTGTATGTAACCAGGTTTGCCATACCGACACTGGCGTCAATTTGCACCAGCTGCTCCAGAACCATGAAGCGCCGGGTGAGCACCAGGTTTTCAGGATCCCCGTCCAGATAAACTTTAAGCAGGTAATTCCCGCTGACCCTGGGCTGCATGCTGGCGTTCGGGAACTCCAGGCTATAGTGGCTGTATGGCACCCGGGTGTTAATGGAGCGGGCATAGCTGGTCACCTGTTCCTCAAAGAATCCGTCCAGGTATTCGAAGGGACTCAGTTCGGAGGGCTGCCAGTCGGCATTGCAGTGTACCACGGTGAAATAGTAATTTTTATAATCCGCATCCAGGTCGTCGAACCGCAACTCCACCACCTCCGCTGAATGCAGGCGGATGATGGGTGGTGCAAGCTCAAAGCCTTTGCGGTTAAACAAAACCGTATGGACGTTGTTTTTATGGATAAAATCACCATAAAGAAAAAAATCTTTAATATTTTTATTGTTGGTTTCACCGGCCTGGTCTGGTTTTTCAACGGGGGAATGTCTAAGCGGGGAAACGGCCGTGCAGGCCACGGCAGACAGGAGCAAAAAGATGCCGGAGAGGATTAAGCGAAAGCGTGCCGGGCGAAGCAGGGGTCGGGGGGTATGCATGGTGATCTGGTCTTGGTTGAGACGGTAATGTATCGCCTTTAAACAAAGCTACTACAAAACGAAGAAACCGGCAAAAACATTTTAGGTATTTAAAAATATGCATAATTTTGCCTGTTATAGTCTAAATCAAATCCGTCCCGACGATGTC
>SLSG01000104.1 GCA_007130545.1 Bacteroidales bacterium
CCTCCCGGAGACTTTTCAGTTCCCTTCCCAGCACGTACACCTCGCCCCTTTCGACCCGGTAAAGCCCGAGCAGGTGTCTCAGCACCGTGGTTTTGCCGGAACCGCTGCTTCCCAGGATCACAGTAACCTCCCCTTTCCTGGCAGTGAAGGAGACCCCGGAAAGGACGTCTATCCCGTCAAGCGTAGCGTACAGATCTTTGACCTCTATGACATTTTCGGGTTCCATAAATATTTTTTTGAACCTGGCTGCGCTTACAGCAGGTCAATCATCTAGTAAAACAACAGTCCGAGCACACTGTCGGCAAGGATTACCAGCGTGATGGCCACCACGACCGCCACGGTGGTAACCTTTCCGACTCCCTCGGCACCACGGACCACCCGGAAGCCGTAAAAACTGCCGGTAAGCACGACGAGGCTGGCATAGGCCTGGCTCTTTACGAAGCCGGACACCAGGTGCTTGTTAGTCATCACATCCCCCATCCGGTTGATAAAGATCTCAGGCGTGATGTCCAGGTAGATGTTGGCTGCGAAGGCCCCCCCAATGAGGCCGGTCACGTTCGACACGATGACCAGAAAAGGCATGGTAAGCAGGGCCGCATACAACTTTGGAACCACTACAAACCGTATTGGGTTGAGCCCCATGGTAGTCAGCGCATCCAGCTCGGCGGTTACCTTCATCGTGGCGATCTCGGCTGCAATGGCCGATCCGCTGCGGCCCGCCACCAGCACCGCGGTGATCAGCGGTCCCATTTGGCTCATCACGGCAATGACCACCAGGTCCACCACAAAAATATTGGCCCCGAAGCTGCGCAACTGTCCAGACGATTGCAACGCCATCACATAGCCAATTACAAAGGACAAAAAAGACACGATCAACACGGCATTCACCCCAATCAGGATGCTCTGGTTCACAAACTCCCCTTCCCTGCGGGATTTCCGGTTAAACAGTCCGGCAACGGACCAGTAAAAGACATTCGCCGCCAGAATCAAGAATTCAAACACATAGGAAGAGAAGAAGTGATGTACCTGTTTCCCGATATTTTCCGCAAAGCCCGTTTTTTGCGACACATGCGGGGGTTCGGTTTCATCCGGGCGAAAAAGGTCCAGTTTCTTTCTTACCGGGTCGGAACCGCCCACCAGTTCAACAGCCACCCCGCGCTCTTCCAGTTTTCGGCGCACGTAAAACAGGGCCGTCACCCCGGCACTGTCGATATGGGAAATGCCGTCCAGATTGAGCACCAGGGAACTCATTTGGCGCAGCTTTACAGCCGGCAACAAGCGGTTCACAAATTCGCCCGTCCCGGAGATGGTGAGGTCACCGTCCAGAAAAAGGGTATCGTGCACAAACCGAAGAACCGTGTTTTCTCCAAGCTTGATGGAATCGGGAGCACTCCTTTTAATGACACTCATATGACAAAGGTAAAGCGGTCTATTCGGGGGACTGTAACACGTTAAGTATTTCCATAGTGAAGCGTTGAAGCTCTTCTACAAAAATTTCGCTGATGGCCGAGGCAAAAAGGTTAAGGTTGCGCTGGGCAAGGACTTCCTGCCGGCTGGCCTTATGTGCTGCCAATGTGGCGCCGGTGGACCGGTCGACCAGCAGGAACTCCACGTTGAGGCGTGCATGGAAGTCATTTCTTTGCTGGACGACCTCCATCCTGGATACATGGGTTTGCAGGGCATACTTTTCTTCCCCGGAACCTTGCAAAACCGCGCCTTGCCCGAAGACCGGGAAATCCTGGAAAAATGACCAGATGATGGTTGCCAGGCTTTGCTCCGGGCGGTTGGCCCATTCATTGAAGGAGAAGTACTTGATCTCGTGGGTGTCTTCCCTCAGTGCGATCTGGTGTGTGGCAAATGCCGAGTGCATGCCCGGGGTTTCTATCAGGCAGCTTCCATCAATGGATAGCAGTTCCTCCTCCATGCCTTCAACCACCCGGGCAGGGTATTCAAGCACATAAAACCGGTTTACGACGCTCTTGCTCCCGCCACAGGATGCTAGAAGCAAAGTGAGCAACAGAATTACAGGCAAGGTTTTTTTCATGGCTAAGACAGGATATGAACAGGGTTTGGTTTCAGTTGTTTTTTAATAGCTGGTCTGGGGTTCCCCTTTGTCCCTGCCCGCGGAGCAGGATGGAGGGATTGGCATTGATCTTACGCGAGGCTTCGTTCAGGTTTTCAAGCGTGGATTGCAGCAGGATCAGGTTGTCTGTCAGGGTCTCACTGCCCCGGTCGATGTCTCCACTGATCTGAACCAGGATACTCTGGGTCTGAAGCGTGACCACGGCCAGGTTTTCAATCAGTTCAGCCAGGTTGGTTTCACTCAGGGTGAGGGAAATATCCCGGATATTGCCCAGGACCTGCCCGATCGTGTCACCCTGCATGATCTGGTTCACCCGTTCGGCTGCAGCCAGCAATTCGGTGGAGGTCTGGTCAAAGCGCATGCTCATATCCCGGGCATTGGCCATGGTGCTCCGAAGGTCGGCACGGTTCTCCTCCAACAGTTCCTGCAATATCTGAAAGGCCAGGGCGGCATTGTCTGAGAGCTCGGAAATGCTAACGATCGCGCCCGTCACTTTTTCCATGTTTGCGGGCTCGGTGAATTCCGCCAGGTTGTTCAGAACCTGCTCCACCTTGAAGGCGATCACTTCCGCCTTTCCCGTGATGTCCTCGACCATGGAGGTACCAGCCGTGATGTAAGCATCCTCTTTCAAAAACGGAGCTTCCTGCGAACCACCCCGTATTTCAATGGTTTTTAACCCGGTAATCCCCATGGCCACAATGTCTGCCACGGCATCTGTCTTTACCGGGGTATCCTTTCTGAGGGACAGCCTGACAATGATGGTATTCACATCTGTCGGGTCAATGTAGATCTCAGAAATAGAGCCCACGTTGATCCCCAGAAATTTCACCGGACTACCTACTTCCAGGCCGCTCACAGATAGGTCCTGGTAGGCCACATAATAATAATCCTTTTGCTCAAAAAGCCGGCGGGCAGTAAAAAATCCGACGAGGATCAGCAACAAAATGGAGCCGATCAGGATAAAAATGCCCAGTCTGATCCGCTGCGCTCTTTTCATGACAGGTGCTGGTTGGTTTTTCCGTAT
The DNA here is from genome assembly GCA_007130545.1 of Bacteroidales bacterium. GTDB lineage: Bacteria > Bacteroidota > Bacteroidia > Bacteroidales > UBA7960 > SLSG01. The sequence goes on from SLSG01000104.1 coordinate 3,108, forward strand.
GTAAAATGTAAATATACGAATAATCACCTAAAAGTTCAATACAGCAGGCCTGGCAGGGGTATAGGTTGAAAATCAGAGAATTGCCCTGGGATGGAGTTCCAGACCGCTGCTGCCCATGCTTTCAAAACCGTTTTCCGGCGTAGCGAACACAAAGAAGGCTTCCAGATCTTCCCGGCTTTCCACAAACTCAAGGGCATCCGGAAGGCCCATCACCATGAAGGCCGTGGCATAGGCATCGGCCGACATGCAGTCAGGGGCAAAAACGGACACGCTAAGCAGATGGTGATCCACCGGATGGCCGGTCCCGGGATCGATGGTGTGGGAATAGCGCATGCCATCTTCCTCATAATACCTCCTGTAATTGCCTGAAGTGGCCAGTCCCCTGTCCACAATCTCCACAAAGTATTCCCACTCCTGCGGGGCATCCAGGCTTGGGGCCGGCTTTTCCAGTCCGATGCGCCACGAAGTGCCATCCGGCTTGCGCCCCCGGGCAACCAGGTCTCCGCCTATCTCCACCAGATA
>SLSG01000215.1 GCA_007130545.1 Bacteroidales bacterium
CATTCTCATTCCCGCTTACAAAAGCACTGACTTTGACCGACCAGACAAGGGCATGAAACCCTACCTGTTTTGATCCGCTGGTTGCCACCCCCATGACCGGATCTGAATGCTCAATAAAAAACCCATTGCTGATAAAAAGCTCCCCGATAGTTTGATAGGCTTGTTCAAAGGAATCGTTGGTGTGGATCAGGACCACATTGTCTCCCGACTCCCCGCAACCATCCGGCCGGGCGTAGAGAGCAGGACCCATTGAGGCCAGGAAGAATAGCAAAGAAAAAGCGGTGACCGGCAATCTTGCGCTGAAGTTTTTCATATCGGCTGGTTTTAAAGTACATAAAAATCACATCAAAAAGCCTGCCGATTTTTGTCAAAACCTTTGTCCTTTCCCGGTTTGCCGGACAAACTACCGGGTTATTTCCACACAAGTATTTCAGAACCTGTCAGATGTAAATTACTAATACCCCTTCACCAGGTTCCAGACCCAATTGGCGAGCACCAGCACAATGGCGGGGAGGGCGACCCACCACTTTCTCAGCCAGATTTCCATGCGTCGGAAAGATATGTGCAAGCTGTTCTTCCGCCTTAACAGGTCATGGGCAATCCAGACCGGTGCTATGATCAGTCCGACAAGCAAAATGAAGCCAAGCGGGTTCCAGTAAAGGCCGCCCCGGAAGTCGCCGTGAAGGATATGCAAAACAGACCGGGTGGATCCGCAGGAAGGGCAGGGTATGGTAGTGGCATGTTTGAAAATGCAGACGCCTGGGAGTTCCTGCCGGCCTTCTGGGGAGAATCCGTCGGCCTGCATACCCAGAAACAGCCAGATATACCCGGCGGCACACAAGGCAATGATCAGGCCGTAAAACCTGTTCCTGTCCGATAACCTGCCCATTTTTTCTTTTGAATGAAGCCGCGACAGATGCAATGGTGGACCCATCAATAAATAAAGGTCTGCAGGCGCTCCATGTTTTTGTCCCTGGTCAATCCCATAATCAGGAACCAGTCCACAACGGTCCAAATACCCAGTCCGCCGCAGGTGATTAGCTTCAGTACGCCCAGTCCGGTATCCCCGATCATAAAGCGGTCGATGCCGAAATGCCCGACCAGTATGGAAACGATCAGCAGCAGGGTGGGATCGTGCAATTGCAGCGCGTGGAGCAATCCCATATCGGAATCCTCCCGCCTTCTGAGCCGATCCCGGATTTGCATCAGGTGCTCGCTGCGAAAGTATTTCCCCTTGGTCATCAAAAACAGGTCTACCTTATTTTCATCCATGGCTGTTACTGGTTTACAATGGCTGTTACTCGTTTAAAAGGAATATTCCAAATTTATATAAATAATGACAGGCCTCAGCAGTGGGACCCGAATTCTTATTAATTTTGGAAGTTTAATTTTTCAAGAGGATGTTACTTGAAGTCAGCCATCTTAGCAAAATATACAGGAAGGGGAAAATAGAAATCCCGGCCCTTAGCAACGTCTCTTTCTCCATGCAGTCCGGGGATTTTTTCTCTATTGTCGGAAGGTCCGGCTCCGGGAAGTCCACTTTGCTGAATTTGGTTGGCGGACTGGACCGGGGCAGCTCCGGAAGCATCCGCTTTGAAGGCAGGGACATGGCGGGGATGAACCGGCAGGAGATGGCCATGCACCGGAGATTCAGTGTGGGAATGATCTTTCAGTCATTCAACCTGATCCACTCCCGCACCGCCCATGAGAATGTAGAGCTTGCGCTGGCCTTCGGCGGGGCCAGCCGCACCAAAAGGCGGCAGGTGGCCCGGGAGTTACTTGGGAGTGTCGGGCTGCAGGATCGTGTGGACCACCGTCCCGATGAGCTCTCAGGGGGAGAGACCCAGCGGGTGGCCATTGCCAGGGCCCTTGCAAATAACCCCAGGGTGCTGCTGGCCGACGAACCCACTGGCAACCTGGACAGCGAAACATCTGCGGAGATCGTCGCACTGCTGAAGCGGTTGAATAAAGACCATAGACTCTCGATCATCCTTGTCACCCACGACCAGGAAACGGCCGAAGCCGTGTCTGACAGGATTATCCGTCTGAAGGACGGACAAGTGGTGGAGTTCCTGTGAGAGTGAGTAGGTGCAGGCATGGCATACCAATACATATAGTAAATAGCATGCCAAAACCTGTAATAACTAGCATACCAACACCTGTAACAACAATCGAATGGACGCGCTGGATCTGATACGAATGGGATTCGCCAACCTATGGCGCACAAAGCTGCGGACCTTTCTGACCTTGCTCGGCGTGGTGATCGGGATCGGGGCACTCACCTCCATGGTCTCCTTCGGAAGCGGGATACAGAAAAACATCACCGATGCATTCGCCGCCACCGACCTGTTTACCAGCATGACCGTTACCCCGAAGAAGCTTGAACTGGAAGCACTTGCCCAGGAAGTTGGCGGATTTTCACCGGGTTCCGGGAGGCAGGACGAGGTGGTGCTCACGGATTCATTACTGGAGGTCATCCGGAATATTCCCGGGATAAGCCTTGCCTACCCCAACCAGGATTTCCCGGCCAGGGTGCACCTGATGGAAGACTCGGTAAGCGTTACGGTCAGCGCCCTTCCTGCAGCCATTCGCAAATACCGTCCATACAATGACCTGTTGGCCGGCTCCTTTTTTTCGTCGGATACGTCCGAATCGGTGGTGATACGGGAAGAAGCCCTGCTGTCCCGCTTCCGCATCCGGCTATTGAAAGAGGGGGAGAAAAACATGCTGAGCAGGGAAGATTCCTTGAAAGGGGTTCGCTTTGTGCACCCTGATTCCCTGGTTGGCATGCCCATCAGGGTGGTGACCATGAAGGTAAGCCCGGGAAGGGTAATGGCGGGGATCATGGGCATGATGGGCGGAAGCACACGGCTGCCTTTTGAAGAAGTTACAACGGATCTGGTTATTGGCGGCATCATGAAGTCTGACGATCCTTTTGCCCCGGGATTCCTCAGGGGTGCCATGATCATCCCCGTGGAAACGGCCCAAAAGATTCCCCAGCTTGGATTTTCGAGTGTCATGGACCTGCTCAGCCGGAAGTCCTCAGCCGGAACCTACGCATCCATACAAGTCAGGCTGGAGCATATGGGCAAAATGGAGGAGGTCAGACAGGCCCTGGAGTCCATGGGGGTCGGGGTTTTCTCCTTTGCCGACCAGCTGGATGAGATCAGGCGGGCATATATAATCCTGCAGGCCGCATTGGGTGTTATCGGGGCCATCGCGCTGCTGGTTGCCGGACTCGGGATCACCAATACCATGGTGATGTCGATTCTGGAGCGGACCCGGGAGATCGGCATTATGAAAGCCATCGGGGGCAGCGAGCGGCAAATAAGGGTGATATTCCTTGTGGAAGCTTCCGTAATCGGACTGATCGGTGCTTTTGCAGGGATCCTGCTGGGCTGGGCAATCACCTGGGTTGCGAACCTGGTGGTAAATACACAAATTCTGCCGCCGGGCGAGGAACCGGTCAGCCTGTTCTATTTCCCCCCTTACCTGATCCTTGGGGCCATTGCCTTCTCATTGCTGGTAAGCCTTGTGGCAGGTGTGTACCCTGCCTTCCGGGCTGCGCGCATCGACCCGGTCAGGGCGCTCAGGCATGACTGAGCTTGCCGGGCGCTAGGGTGTCCGC
>SLSG01000311.1 GCA_007130545.1 Bacteroidales bacterium
TGAAAGAAACTCTCATACTCCGCTTTTGGATCGGGAACGACAAAATACGGCCGCTCCCTCTGCACAAATTGTGCCGAGGCAATAGACGTCCAGGCCGGCAGCAATGCCAGAAAAGCCACAACCATCTGCTTCATAAGAATATGCATGGTGTTCATATACGACTCCTTGCAACGACCTGCGGTATAAAATTAAAAATTTCCAGCAGGCAAAAAAAGCTTCCCCATTATTTAATCCCCCCAAGTGTCCGGATTCAAGCAAAAATGCTTAGATTTGTACTCCCAAAATTTTTGGGAAAATCAACGTAAAGCATTGATATACTAACAAATAAAAATGAAGATGGACAAAAAGAGCAAAGTCGTTGATCACTTGACCGAGGCGATCATGAAGAACAAAAAGGTTTATTTTTTCGGAGGCAGCAAAGCGGATGGGGATGCCCGCCTGCGTAACCTGCTTGGCGGGAAAGGCGCCAATCTTGCAGAAATGGTCAATATCGGAGTGCCTGTTCCTCCAGGGTTTACCATTACTACAGAAGTCTGCACCCTTTACAACGACAAAGGAAGGGAATTCGTGATCGATGCGATCAAGGCGGAAGTCGAGGAGAACATGCGCAGGGTGGAAAAGGAAATGGGCGCCGGATTCGGCGACCCCGAGAACCCCCTGCTGATGTCTGTGCGCTCCGGCGCCAGGGCATCCATGCCGGGAATGATGGACACGGTACTAAACCTGGGATTGAACCAGGAAACCCTTAAAGGCCTGGAGAAGAAGACCGGAAACGAACGTTTCGTATGGGACTCTTACCGCCGCTTTGTGCAAATGTATGGCGACGTGGTCATGGGGATGAAACCCACCAGCAAGGAAGAGGAAGACCCGTTTGATGTGATCATGGACCACCTCAAGGAAGAAAAAGGGGCCGCAACTGACCAGGACCTGACCACAGACGACTTGAAAGAGCTCGTAAAAAGATTTAAAAAGGCCGTAAAGGAACAAACAGGGAAAGATTTCCCGGAAGATCCATGGGAGCAGCTCTGGGGATCAACCCTGGCAGTGTTTGAGTCCTGGAACAACCCAAGGGCAACCTATTACCGGAAAATGCACAACATCCCCGCCGAGTGGGGAACCGCCATCAATGTGCAGGCCATGGTATTCGGGAATATGGGGGACACTTCGGCCACGGGTGTGGCTTTCACCCGCGATGCCGCCACCGGTGAAAACATTTTCAACGGGGAATACCTGGTAAATGCACAGGGTGAAGACGTGGTTGCCGGTATCCGCACCCCCCGTGAGATTACAAAGGAAGGTTCTCTCCGGTGGGCCAAGTTACAGGGCGTTTCAGAAGAAGAACGCAAAGCCACCTACCCCTCTCTGGAAGAATTGTTCCCGGAACTTTACAAGCAGTTGTTTGAACAACAGCTCAAGCTGGACAAACATTACCGCGATATGCAGGACCTTGAGTTTACCATCCAGGAAGGTAAATTATGGATGCTGCAGACCCGTAACGGAAAACGTACCGGTCCCGCGATGGTGAAAATTGCCATGGACATGTTGCGCGAAGGCAGCCTCACCGAGCAGGAAGCACTCATGCGCGTGGAGCCCAACAAACTGGATGAGCTGCTTCACCCCGTCTTTGACACCCAGGAACTTGCCAAGGCCAAGCTGATCGCCAAGGGGCTGCCGGCTTCTCCCGGTGCATCCACGGGCCAGATCGTATTCTTTGCCGATGATGCCGCCGAATGGGCTGCGAAAGGCAAAAAAGTGATCCTGGTGCGGGTGGAAACCTCACCGGAGGACCTTAGCGGGATGGATGCTGCCGTAGGTATTCTGACCGCCAGGGGGGGAATGACTTCCCATGCGGCCGTAGTGGCCCGCGGGATGGGCAAATGCTGCGTCTCCGGAGCAGGCGGTGTCAGGGTCAACTACAAGAGCCGCACCATGGAGGTGGATGGCCGGGTTTACAAAGAAGGAGAGTTCATCTCCCTTAATGGTTCAACCGGGGAGGTGTTTGACGGAAAGATCAAGACAATGGATCCCGAAATGAGCGGTGATTTCGCCGAGCTTATGGAGTTGGCCGAAAAGCACACCCGCATGTATGTCCGCACCAATGCCGACACCCCGAAGGATTCGAGAGTTGCCCGTGAGTTTGGCGCCAAAGGCATCGGTCTCTGCCGCACCGAGCATATGTTCTTTGAAGGTGTGCGCATCAAGGCCATGCGTGAGATGATCCTGGCCGATGACGAGGCCGGACGCCGCAAGGCCCTGGAAAAACTACTCCCGATGCAGCGCGAGGACTTCGAAGGCATCTTCGAGGCCATGCAGGATCTGCCGGTAACGGTTCGCCTGCTGGATCCCCCGCTGCATGAGTTCCTTCCCCACGAGGAAGAAAACCAAAAGGAGATGGCCAAGGAGATGGGCATTACCCCCGAGGAGGTCAAATCCAAGGTAGACTCCCTGCATGAATTCAACCCCATGCTTGGCCACCGTGGCTGCCGTCTTGGCAATACTTATCCGGAAATTTCAGAGATCCAGGCCAGGGCCATCATTGAGGCGGCCCTGAACCTGAAGAAAAAAGGCATCACCGCCATCCCGGAGATCATGATTCCTCTGACAGGCACCTTCGAAGAAATGAAGCTGCAGGAAAAGATCGTTCGCGACGAAGTAGAAAAAGTGTTTACTGAACGCGGTGACCGTATCGACTACCTGGTCGGAACCATGATCGAAATTCCGCGTGCTGCACTGATAGCTGATCAGATCGCTGAGAGCGCTGAATTCTTTTCATTCGGGACCAATGACCTTACCCAGATGACTTATGGCTATTCCCGCGATGACGCCGGACGATTCCTCCCGGTTTACCTGGAAAAAGGACTGCTGAAGCATGACCCATTCCAGATCCTTGACCAGGAAGGTGTCGGCCAGCTCGTTGAAATTGCCGTGGAGCGTGGCCGTAAAGGACGCCCGGGACTCAAGGTGGGTATCTGCGGCGAGCATGGCGGGGAACCCACCTCCGTCGAATTCTGCCACCGGGTTGGTATGGATTACGTGAGCTGTTCCCCGTTCCGCGTGCCGATCGCACGCCTTGCAGCTGCCCAGGCAGTAATCAGGGAAGAGATGGCCAAAAAAGGAGGCACAGCATACACAACAGCTTAGTTTAGTTCAAAAAACTTCAATTAAAAAGAGGCTGTCTCGATATTCCGAGACAGCCTCTTTTGTTCAATGAACTCAATTACATACAAGTACTAATAGGTGAGAACCTGCCTTGTGGTTCGTCCATCATTGGTCCGAATGACAACAAGGTAGATTTGCCGACTGGTATATTCGTCGGGTGTGAAGGTTACAGTGTGGACATCTTCCGCACTTATAGATTCGTCAAACAGGACAGCAACCCTGGCCCCTTGCATCGTGTAGACTTCCACAACAGCGTGGGTGTCATCTTCCACACTAAAGCTGATATTCGTGGAAACCCTGAACGGGTTCGGGAATACATCAACCTTTGGCCTTCCACGACTGGGTAGTCTCGGTTGAGCAATTAGGTTACGGTCAAACTTCCTCCGCTGTAAACAACCTCAACGGTACCGACATGTACTCCTTTCGTGATGTCACACTGTCCGGCAGCTGCATAAAGGTCGAGCA
>SLSG01000074.1 GCA_007130545.1 Bacteroidales bacterium
GATGGCGGCGAACAGGTCCCGGGTGAACCGGACCTCCTCGGGGCCGTGCAGCTTGGGTTTGACGATGTACACGCTGCCGTGGCGGCTGTTGCGCCATGGATTGCCGAAGGAAGCTTGGAGATCGTGCAGGGAGATCAGGGCCGTGGTCAGGCCGTCCAGGATGCCCTCGGGGATTTCCCGGCCCTGGTCGTCCAGGACGATGTCCGTGGTCATCAGCAGGCCCACGTTGCGGATCAGCATCAGACTGCGTCCGGGCAGGTGGAGTTCGGTCCCGTCGGGGGCCGTGAAGCTCCGGTCTTCGTGCATCCGGCGCTCCACGAAAAGGCCGCCCTTGGAAAATGTGGCGGTCAGGTCGCCCTTGAGCAGGCCCAGCAGGTTGCGAAAGGCCCCGGCCTTGTCCTCGGCGTCCACCACGGCCACGGAGTCCTCGAAGTCCAGAATGCTGGTCAGGGCCGCTTCCAGGACCACGTCGCAGACTCCGGCCTTGTTTTTCCGTCCGATGTGGTGGGTTCTGTCGATGCGCAGTTCCAGATGCAGGCCGTGGTTGCACAGGACGACGGCCTTTGGTTCGTCGGCCTGGTCCAAAGGGCCGAAAAAGCCGACGAACTGTTCCTGGCGGGCCAGCCCCTGCCTGGAGCCGTCCTCCAGGAGGACGACCAGTGTCCGCCTCTCCGGCGTGGATGGGCTTGGGGCGACCATGTAGCGAACCACGTCGGCGTGGCGGCCGGCGGCCAACGGAGCGGCCCGGTCCAGAAACGCGGCGGCCTCGGCCATGACCCTGGCTCCGCGTACCGGGTTGTAGGCGTCCCCTTTTTCCGCACCCTGACCCTCGCCGACCACGTCCGTGCCGTACAGGGCGTCGTACAGGCTGCCCCAGCGGGCGTTGACCGCATTGATCGCGTACCGGGCGTTGGTCACCGGGACCACGAGCTGCGGCCCGGCAATAGCGGCGATTTCCGGGTCCACGTTCTCGGTGGTGATCTTGAAATCTGGACCTTCGGGCGTCAGGTAGCCGATATCCAGCAGGAATTGCTTGTAGGCCGTGGCGTCGTGGGGCTGTCCGCCCCGGTCGCGGTGCCACTGGTCGATGGTCGCCTGCAGGGCGTCGCGTTTTCGCAGCAGCGCGGCGTTGCGCGGGCCGAACTCCCGGACGATCCCCTCCAGGCCCCTCCAGAAGCGCTCCGGCTCCACCCCGGTCCCGGGCGCGGCCTCCAGGACGATGAAGTCGTAAAACGGCTTGGCAATCCGCAACGTTCCAGCTTGCACATAATTCATGATCGTCCTCCCTTGAAGTGGTATCTTGGTTTACGAGGCACGCGCATCGTCATTTTTGGTACGAGGAAACGAACGTTCAATAATCCCGCTTCCAAAACAGTCCCAAACCTCCGCCTCTAGGGCCGAGGGTGCTTTCCAGGTTGAGCCGGCGGGAGAGTTCCACGTCCACCGAGGCCGTTTCCTCTCCGGACTGCAGGTCGCTGTCCAGGCGCAGGTAGACCCGATCGTGGATGTATTTTCCGGCCCGCAGGTTCATGTCGCCGCCCTGACCGGAGACCAGGTCCAGGTCGTCAAGCTGGAGCAGGTCGCGGGCCGTGGCCATCAGGTTCAGGCCTGAGCCGTGGCCGGCCAGCTCACGGGCCGCCAGAGCCAGTTGGGCGGCCTGAGTGGGGGTGATGCGGGACAGGGACCGGCCGAAGAGCATCTGGGCCAGGATTTCATCCTGGGGCAAGGGCGGTTCCGAACTCAGGGCGGGAGGCGGAATGTCCGGAGGGACCCCGCTGATGTGCACGGTAAAGGTCTTCTCACCGTCCGGGTCGCGCCGTAACAAGGAGGCCGCCAGGTTGATAAACGGCAGCGGCGGCTGACCGCCGGTGAACTGGATCATGCTTTCCGGGTCCACGGTGAAGCGCTTGCCCAGCAGATCCAGGCGTCCGCGCTGAGGCCTGATCTCCCCGTGGATCACGGGTTCAACTGCAGTGCCGGTGATTCGCAGGTTGCCGCCCCATTCCGAATCCAGACCCCGACCGCGCACGAACACCCGGGCCGGAAACCGCGCCTCGATGTCCAGGGCAAGAGGCGGGGAGGAGAGATGTGGAGCGGGTTGTTCCGGAGACGCGGCTCGCGGGGTGTTGATTTCCACCACTGGCAATTCCGCCACTTGGGGGCCACCCACGTCCTTGATAAAGACCTCCATCCGGTCCAAGACCACCAGGCCTGAGACCTCCTGGGCTGACGCGGTCCCGGAAACGTCCAGATCCACACTGGCCAGCCTGGCCTGCACCAAGGGACTGTCCAGAACGCGCATGGCGTCCAGGAGGACAGAGAAATGAAAGGGAAAGCGCTGGTCCGGATCGAGGTCCGCGCCTCCGAGGATTTGGAGACGGCCTTGCCCGCCGTCCGTAGCGGTAAGGGAAACCAGGTCGAACCGTTCGGCCGTGACCTGGGCCTGGGCCTCGATGTCCTGGAGCAGGACGCCCTGGAGCAGGTGCTGGTAGCTTCCCTGGCGAATCTGGAGGCTCCCCGTGGGTTGCGGGGCGGCCAAGGTCCCGGCGAGTTGAAAATCCAGTTCGAGGGATCCGGTCAGCAACTGGCTGTCCGTGAGGACGATTTCCCCAAGCCAGCCCAGGTCCAGGTCGCCGCTCAGGGAAGCATTCAGCGGAGCATCATGGGGCAGGACAACACCCGTGGGGGCGAGGCCAAGGGTTATCAGCGCCCGCCCCTCGGCCTGGAGCAAGGGGGTGGTCGCGTCGGTTTCGCGCAGGACGGCCCGCAGCTCGGCGGTTGTCCCGTCCAGGGCCGCGTCGGCTTGGATATCCAATGCCGGAACGTTCTCCAGGCCGCTGCGCATGGGTTGCAGGTTCTCGCCGAGCACAGTCAGGTCGCCACGCAGGGCGGACTTGGGACCGTGGAGCACCGCCCCGGCGCTGACCGTGCCCAGTATGTCCGGGATGAACACCGACAGAGGCAGACTCTCGATTCCCATGCGCAGATCGGCGTCTTCCGTTCCGATCCGGGCGTCGGCGTGGACGATGGCTTGGCCGAATTCCAGGTACAGGGGCGAGAGGGTCTGCTCTTGTTCTCCCAGGGTGATGCGTACGGGCGCGGTCAGCAGCAGGGGCTGTTCGGCCCAATCACCTGTGAGATCGCGCAGAACCAAGGAGTGGCTTCCGTCCCGGTCGGCATAAGCGGCCTCAAGTTGGAGCGAGAAGGGGTGCAGGGCGTTTCCCCGGGCCGCGGCATTCAGGACTAGGTCCGTGAGTGATCCGGTTATGGCCGCATCCAGGGTGCTGACCTGGGTTTCGCCGCTTTGAAAATCCCTGGCCACCACGTCCAGATGCAGATTCGGCCCGCCCTGGACGCTCAAGGCGTCCTGAATCCGGCCGGCCAGGCTCAGGCTGACCAGGGTGCCGAAATCCGCTTGGAACTGGTCCAGGGTCACGTCGAGCCTGCCGTTCTGGATGTTTCGGTCCTGCTCGTCCGCCTCGCTTTCCGGCTGAAGTTCCAAGTCCAGATCCAAAGTGCCGTGCATGGTCTGCCCAGTAAGGGCGCTCAGCGGGGCGATGTCTTGGATACGACCCTGGAGCCGGGCCGTGACCAGATGACTGTCCAGGTTCACGACGC
>SLSG01000316.1 GCA_007130545.1 Bacteroidales bacterium
ACCTTCCGGCCCAGCATCCGAACCAATTGCAGAACATTGGCGGGGTCACCAAATGGGCGGCCTATACACTGATGGCCAAAGCTGCCGCAGACATCCAGGACTATGAGACCATGCTGCGAGGTTCCAGAGAAGTCGTTAACAGCGGGGTTTTTGCCCTGTTCCCGGACTATTATACCCTGTTCAAAAAACAGGGGGAGTTCTCCAGTGAGAACATCTTTGAAATGAACCATACTGACTTTAGCACCTCCACCGGAAACACCACCTTCATCGACCAGTACTATGTGGCCCACGGGATCAAGCAACAAGGCGGAAGAAGGTTTGACGGCGGGGCGTTCAACAGCGGCTGGGGTTTTTCCATGCCCGCCCAGAAGTTCATCGACCTGATGGAAGCCAGGGGCGAAACGGTAAGATTGCAGACCTCCATTGTTTATCCGAATACCATGACCCGGGAAGGTGATTCCATCGGAAGGATCCCGGCTGACCTGCAGGCATTGCTGAACCGGTACAACGCTGAGGGACGCGGGGCTGCTGAGGCCTTCTGGTTTAAAACCTACCTGCCGTTTAACCAGCAGACCCCGGGAAGATACCTCTACGGTGGTTTCAGCAACCTGAGGATATTCCGCTACGCGGATGCCTTGTTGCTGTATGCGGAAGCCCTGATCCATACCAGTGGACCCGGCGCAGGGGATGTCTACATTAACCAGGTCAGGGAAAGGGCAGGCATGCCCCCGTTGAGTGGTGCCACCATCGATGACATCCTGGATGAGCGGGCGGCAGAGCTGGAGTTTGAATGGGGTGCCGACCGTTTCTTTGACCTGGTCAGGCTGGGCAGAACAGCCGAACTTGGGCCGAACTTCAGAACAGGCGAACATGAATACTATCCGATCCCGACGGTGCAAATCGACCTCCAGCCGGGACTCTCAGAACCACCGGTATCCGGGCTGTTCCCCAATTAGGGGAAGCCCGGACTCTCACAAACCTCAATAACAACCAACAAAACAAACGCCTATGAAAAAAATTACGACTCTTATTGTTTGCGTACTGGGCTTTGCTTTCATGGCCCGGGGACAGGTGATCGGGACTTTCGAGGATCCGGACTTTGAGGAAGTGGACTTCGTATGGGTTGACTTCGAAACGCCGGGATTCACCAATGTGGAAGGTTTCAGGGATCCGAGTGCAGGTACTACGGCCGAAGATGTAGCCGGACTGGGTGTAGAAGGCGGGACGGTGGTAAAACTGGATTATATCGTCTCTGAGGGCAACCCGGTGACCAGTTACAGGATGTGGGCCTTCCCCACAGCCGATGTCAGCGCCTATGACCAGCTGGTGCTTCACATCCGCGCAGAAGAGGCTGTTTCGAATGCCAGAATCACCCTGCGTGACCACAACGCCATTGAAGGCGGTCTGGGGACCAGCTTTACCTATATCGACATAGGTACCGACTGGCAGCAGATCATCCTGCCAATAGCGGAGTTTGAGCTGGCCGAAGGAGAGACACATCCTGACCTGAGCATATTGCAGCTGGTACTGCTTTCGTTCGAATACGACGTGGCCGATCCTGAGGAGGGAACCGTGTACATTGACCTGGTCGGGCTCATTGCCGCTGAGAGTACCGTATCTGTTCCTAACCCCCCTTTGGGTCACGCACTTGAATTCAAGCCGTATCCGAACCCTGCCATGGAGGCCTTCACCGTGAAGGCGGAAGAGGGGTCCGTGATCAGATTGCTGGATATGCAGGGGAACCTGGTAAGCCAGTGGGACTCCAATGGCGAAGCCCGCAGCCTGGATGTTTCCCACCTGGCCAGGGGAGTTTACATCATACAAGTGGTAAACAAACAGTCCATTGCCTCACGCAAGCTGATCCTGCAGTAATCACAAAAGCTGATCCTGCAGTATTCACGTTGATCCTACAGTAACGGCAGGCTGATCATGCATAATTAAGGCCCGGAATGATTCGTCATTCCAGATCTTTCAGCGAATAACCCAGCTTAAGAAGGTTCTCCGGCAGGAGGACCTTCTTTATTTTTTCCTGTGGCAGCATGTCCATGGCTTCGTTCGCTTCCAGAACGGAGACGCCATTATCCCGCATATAGGCAGCCATCCTTGCCGCGTCCTGGTAGCCGATATATGGCAGCAGGGCAGTGGTGAGGGTCGGACTCATCAGCAGGTTCTCCAGGGAGGTGCCCTTGTGCAGGCAGAGCATGGGGAACAGATGTTCCGCCATGCTTTTGCATGCCCCGTTGAGCAGTTTGATGCTTTCCAGAAAGGCATGCCCGATCGCAGGCAGGTAGGGATTAAGGTCAAGACTTCCCTGTCCGCTTAGCCCGGAAACAAGCGCATCATTACTATAAACTTTATGGCACAATCCGATCACATATTCCGCAATTACCGGGTTCACCTTACCGGGCATGATGCTGCTGCCCGCCTGCACGGCAGGGATGCTGAGCTCGGGGGGTAAAGACAAATCCGAGGAGAGCAGGCGGATGTCTGAGGAGATTTTTTCCAGGTTCACGGCCAGGGCCTTCAGCATGCCGTGCACCTCCACCAGGCTGTCCAGGTTCTGCGTGGTGTCTGCCAGGTTTTCGCTACGGGTCAGCGGAAGCCCGGTCAGCTTCTGCAACTGGCCCACCACCTCCATAATATAAAAACGGGGAATGGCCAGTCCGGTCCCGGCCGCACCCCCTCCAAGATTGACCAGCTTCAGGCGTTCATAACACCGCGACACCCTCCACCAGTCCCTCGACAAAGCCTCATTGTAAGCCCCAAACAACAGTCCATAGGAAGAAGGCAAAGCCCGTTGCATTTCGGTATAGGCGATGCGCATGACCGAACGCCCCTGCCCTTCCAGGCCCTCCACAACCGAACGCAGCCGGTTTATGGAGGCTTCCAGTTCCTGCAGCAGCCGGATGGCCGCAAGTTTCAGGGCTGTCGGAATGACATCATTGGTGCTCTGAAACACATTGGCATGCAAAAAGGGATCCACCATCCCGTAATCCCCCGGCCTGCCACCCAATGCCATAATGGAGGCATTGGCGATAATCTCGTTCATATTCATATTGGCAGAAGTACCGGCTCCCCCCTGCATGGCAGGAACAATAAAATGCCCGTAAAACTCACCCTGGCTGACTGAAACAGCTGAGCTGCACATGGCCTCCAGCACCTCATCAGAAGGCAGGTTTCCGGGCAGCACAGTACCCGCGTAATCCCTGGCGGCGGCCTGCTTATAAGCCAATACCGTCCTGTAGCAGGCCAGCTTCACCAGTCCGACAGACTGATACCATTCCGGATGGAAGCGTGTCTGATCAGGGAAGTTCCGGCTTGCGCGCACCGAGTGAATGCCATAAAGGGCATCTGCAGGAACATCAAGCGCACCAATTGTATCCGACTCTTTTCTCATACCTGGTCTTTTTTCCTCATCAATGGACTTTTTACCCAAAAATACTATTTTGAAAAACAGAAAATACCGGTGAACCTTTCCCCAATTTCATTGTTTCTTGAACAACCAATGTGTTAAAATATAAAAAATTACGCTCTGTAACAATAAAACCCATTGTCAAAGCACAATAATCCCATTTCATCATTCGCATAAGTTAAAGCACAATC
>SLSG01000151.1 GCA_007130545.1 Bacteroidales bacterium
GGCTTGATGTTGGATATTGGGTATGAAAAAACCCCTCTTCCTTTCGGATAGAGGGGCTTTTTTTGTGGTCAATCCTGACCTTTTTGGATAAGTTCAGTCTTAACCTATGCGAGTTTAACGTTGGCCGCATTCAAACCTCTTCTGCCTTCCTGCAGTTCAAAGGTCACTTCGTCGCCTTCGCGGACCTGGTCGATCAGACCGGTTGCGTGTACGAAGTATTCGTTATCTGACTCGTCATCCTTAATAAATCCAAATCCTTTAATTTCGTTAAAGAATTTTACTGTTCCGTTTTTCATAATAATGTAATGTGTGTTAATTGGAATTAATCAACATACGTCAATCAATTCCCTTTGTTAATAATAATCGGGACAAAGGTACAAAAAAAAACCTTGGCAATACGTTTTTGTGTTGTTTTTTAAAAAAATGGCCGTTTATGCGTTATTAAACGGGCTTACTCCCCTTTTTTTACTGGTTTTACACCATATTCGGATGGGGAAGCAGAAATGGCCGCACCGATGGCAGTGCAATATTCTGCATGCTTGGGGATATGGAATTTCACTTTGTACAACCTGGAAAGGGAGTCCAGTATTTTCCCCGCCAGCGGGGCGTTCACCAGCTTTCCCGAAAGCACGATATTCTTGTCTCCATGTTGCCGGGCAGCGAAAATGGACATCATTCCGATGACCTGGAACACCATGTTCAGGATGCCCTTGGTAATGTCCTCCTTGCTGGCCTGTTCGCTCATCTTGCCGAAGTTTGATGCGGTGATATTGCTTGGCAGGTTGCCGATCTCTGACTGTGAGATGTCGCCCACGCTCAGGTCAATGTTGCCCAGCCTTCCTTTGGATGCCGCTTCCATGATGTTGTCAAAGTTGGAAAGGTTTACCATCACCTTCGACAGTCCAAGTATGGTCCCGCCTCCGACACCCGTCCCACCAAGGTGACTGATGCATTGTCCGTGGGCCTTTACAAATGCCGTGCCTGTCCCCATGCTGACAATCACGGCATTCTCCAGGCCGGAAAGGAAAAGTCCGCCGTATCCCAGTGCCCTGAACTCCGCAATCTTCTTTAGCGGCAAACCCAGCAGCTGGTCACCAAGAAAGGAAGCCCCTACACCGGTAATGATGACTTTTTCAATCTCCTGCAGGCTTAGCTTGTGGATGCTCAGGAATTTACCCATCGCACCGGAAGCCGATGCCACCGGGTCATTGGCTTCCACCGTGAGCGGCTCCAGGATCTTTCGTCCGTTGATGCCGACAATTTTTGTGGTGCTCCCGCCGATGTCGATGCCTATGGTCATGCTTTGTGGTTTTAACTGGTTTCCAGTGGCAAAGTTATAAAATATATGGTTGTACCTTATTTATTGCTGCATTGTCTGTTCCACCTGGCATAGCAATTTCTGTCCATGCATGCCGGCATTATATCCCGATCTCCACCTGGAGCATCAGGTTCCAGAAGCTCTTGTCTTCAGAATGCCCGCCTAAGTTCTCCTGGTGAGAAAGGTTCAACTGAATCTTGTTGCGGTGCTTTACCAGGTACTTGGAAACCCCCAGCGTATAGATGTTTATGGTTTGCTCCGTAACCATGTCCGGCACCACCCGGGTATATCTGCCCGCCAGTTCAAACCTGGATGGGAACACATAACTCAGCTGGGTGTTGATGCCTTTCCCGGTGAACACGTATGCGAGCCCGTCTCCAGTAGAAGGTAAGAGTGGCAAGATTTGCCGGGGCGTACTACGCCAGGCTGCCTCTGACTGCAGGGCCCAGCCCTGGTATTTGGCGATCAGGTCAACGAAGTAGCTGTGGATGTCAACCGGGACATCCAGTCTGGCACCCCGTTGTCCGGCATCCCTTACTGCCATGTGGTTGAAGGAATAGGTGGCACCAAAGGATAGTTTCGGGCTGCTTTCCCGTTCCAGGTCGCCCTCCGAGAAGTCCCCGTCATTTTTAAAGGGTCCGAGCGGCAGCAGCTCCAAACGTCCGGTATAGGCCAGTCCGTTGTCTGTCCGCTGTATATTCCTTCCCTCCCCGGTCGAGATGGATCCCTTCAGGTTGTAATGCATGCTCCCCAGGCTATTGTTGTAATAGCCCATCAGTCCGAAATCCCTGTCGATATTGAAAATGGCGTTAACCAGCGAGCGGTCCGCAAATTGCTGCTGCCCGCTGGAGATCACCCGCTGCCTGTTCCCGGGAAGCTTTCCCTGTCCCATGCCGATGTAAAAGCGGTCTGAAAAGTTGTAAAACACCATGGCATCCCTGACAATCCCCGGAAAACCCGTATTGTCCCAGTCCTGGTCCCCCCTCGAAAAGGAAAGCTGCAGGTAATAGGTCAGTCCGGATTTTCCCACATACCCGTCAAAGCGAAGCCGCAGTCTCCGCACATTGGCTTCGAATGATTCGGGGCTGAGATCGGAAGCTGAATAGGTCGTCACACCGATCCGGTTCTGCATGCGAAAGCGCAGGTTAAGTCCGAAGGTGGAGTCAGGGGCAAAGAACCCAAGGCCCTTGTCAAAACTGATCACCGCCCGTTCATCCACTTCGGTCTGGGCATGCAGGAAAACCGGCAGAAGCATGGCAAGCAAGGAGAGGAGCAGTCTTTGGCGCAAGGGGAACATGGGGCAAGTGGATTATTGAGATTCTGAAATAGTTTTTTCCCCGTCTTACCGCAGCCCAACTGCCAGCAAGTCTGCGATGTGCATGGTCTTGATTGGCAGCTGGTGTTTTTTTATGTACCCATCCAGCTGCATCAGGCAGGAAGCCTCCGTCGATACAATGTATTCTGCCCCTGTGGCCAGCGCATGCTGCACTTTTTGCTCGGCCATGGCCGTGGAAATGGCTTCATGTTTCACAGAAAAAGTGCCCCCGAAACCGCAGCATACGTCCCTTTCCTCCATTTCTACCAATTCCAGTCCGTCTACAAACGCCAGCAACTCCCTTGGCTCCCCCTTTAGTCCGTATTCCCGCAGGGCGGCACAAGAGTCGTGAAAGGTGACCCGGGCCTCGAACCTGGCGCCAAGATCCGGCTTTTTTACCATATTGACCAGGAAGTCCGTGAACTCAAAGATCTTCTTTGACAGGTAGTTGTTCTCGTTGTGCCAGGCTGAATTGTAGAACATTTCCGGGTAGTAATTTTTAACCATGCCGATGCAGGAAGCCGATGGGCCGACTACATAGTCATACTCCATAAAGTCCTTGATGAACTTCTCTCCCAGGCATTTTGCCTCGTCCCAGAAACCATTGTTGAACGCCACCTGACCGCAACAGGTCTGAGCTGGATTGTAGGAAACCTTTACCCCGGCCTTTTCCAGCACCTTTACCATGCTGTGCCCCGTCTCCGGCAAAAACTGATCAATAAAACACGGAATAAATATACCGGTATTCATTTTTTGGTTGTTGGCTATTGGTTGTTGGCTATTGGTTGTTGGTTATTGGTTGTTGGCTTTTGGCTATTGGCTATTGGATTTTGGTTGTTGGCTATTGGGGGTTGGCTCTTTGTCTTTGTGCTTCGAACAGTACAATGCCGGTGGCAACCGACACATTCAGGGAGGCGATTTTTCCCTTCATCGGGATGGAGAGGATCTTCCCGGCCAATTTCA
>SLSG01000029.1 GCA_007130545.1 Bacteroidales bacterium
CATGGGGGAGATTTCCTGGACAATGGCTATACGAGTGAAGAGATGAAGCTGGTCCATGAGAGCCGGAAGATTCTGGAATATGACCAACTTGCCCTGACAGCCACGGTTGTGAGGATACCCGTAACCGGCGGACACAGCGAAGCAGTAAACATTGAATTCGACCAGGACTTCGACCTGCAGGAGGTCCGCAGCCTGCTTGCCGGTGCCCCGGGCTTGGTAGTGCAGGATGACCCGGAAAATAATCTCTACCCCATGCCCCTGACCTCCGGAGACAAGGATGCCGTATTTGTCGGAAGGATAAGAAGGGACAGCAGCATTGCTGCGGGACTTGATCTTTGGATCGTATCCGACAACCTTCGAAAAGGGGCTGCCACCAATGCGGTACAGATCGCCAGGCTGCTGCTTGAGAAAGCTTATCTGAACGCCGGGTAGGTATTCTCAAAAAACACTTGTTTATCAGGTTGGTGGATTTTTCTTATTTTTGCACTCTGCAAAAAGCAAGCCTGACCAGAGGCCTGCTGGCAACATTCAGAATATTGTAATGAAGAAAAAGGCACACGACCGGTGGCTTGTAGTCATCAACCCCAACGCCGGCACACGAAAGGGAGAAAAGGACTGGGAAAGGATCTCCCTGCTTCTGACCGATAACGGGTTTGATTTCCATCCGGTTTTTACAGAAACAAGGCTTCATGCCATGAAGCTTACCGTGGATTTTATTCAAAGGGGATTCAGGAAGGTCATCGTGGTTGGCGGAGATGGCACCATGAATGAGGTCGTCAACGGCATTTTCAGGCAAAAGGTCGTTCCGACCACGGATATTATGCTGGGCATGATCTCTGTGGGAACAGGCAATGACTGGGTCCGGACCTTCAACATCCCAACGGAGTATAAAGGGGCCGTGGAGATCCTTCGCAGGGAACATACCATGATTCAGGACGCCGGGATTGTGAAGTACCAGAACACCAACTGTGAAAAATCCAGGTATTTTATCAATATGGCGGGGCTGGGGTTCGACGGACTTGTAGCGCAGAAGACAAACAGGGACAAGGACCTGGGCCGAAGCAACCCGTTTTTATATATAAAAAACCTCGTCTCTTCGCTTTTCGCCTACAAATCCTCCAATACGAAGGTGATCGTTGACGGGCAGGTCATCAGTGACAAAATCTTCAGTATCGGCATTGGCATCGGGCAGTTCAATGGCGGCGGCATGCGGCAAACACCCGATGCACTGCCTGACGACGGCTTGTTTGACCTGACTTTGATTAAAGACATGAAGAAACTGTCTGTCATTGCCAGCATCCGAAGGCTGTACAACGGGACGATCGGTCAGCACAAGAAGGTGATGACCCTGGTAGGAAAATTCATTCGAATCGAATCGGAAATACCGGTCCTGCTCGAAACCGATGGAGAGTCGCTGGGGCATTCGCCCTTTGAGTTCCAGATCGTTCCAAGAAGCATCAGGGTCATCGTGAACACTTGATAAATGATAGCAAATGATTAAAGGAGAAGATACGTTCAAAAAGATCATTGCACACTGCAAGGAATACGGTTTTATATTTCCGTCAAGCGAGATCTATGACGGAATGAGTGCGGTTTACGATTACGGGCAGAATGGTGCGGAGCTGAAGAACAACATCAAGGAGTATTGGTGGAAGTCCATGGTGCAGTATCATGAGAACATTGTGGGGCTTGATTCTGCGATCTTTATGCATCCCACTGTCTGGAAGGCTTCCGGACATGTAGATGCATTCAACGACCCGCTGATCGACAACAAAGATTCAAAAAAACGTTACCGGGCCGATGTGCTGATCGAAGACCACCTGGCCAAGCTGGAGGAAAAAATTGAAAAAGAGGTGGAAAAGGCATCCAAACGTTTCGGAGACAGCTTTGATGAAAAGATGTTCAGGGAAACCAACCCCAGGGTGCTGGCCAACCGGGAAAAAATCCAGTCAGTCACCAGGCGCTTTGTTTCGGCCCTGGAAGAAAACCGGCTGGCAGACATCAAGACCCTGATCGAGGAGCTGGAGATTGCATGCCCGGTTTCCGGCTCACGCAACTGGACGGATGCAAGGCAGTTTAACCTGATGTTCAGCACCCAGATGGGATCTGTCAGCGAGGATGCCAGCCAGGTTTATCTGCGACCGGAGACGGCACAGGGGATATTTGTTAATTACCTGAATGTTCAGAAAACCGGCCGCATGAAGCTGCCCTTTGGCATTGCCCAGATCGGGAAAGCATTCCGTAACGAGATCGTGGCCAGGCAGTTCATTTTCCGCATGCGGGAATTTGAGCAGATGGAAATGCAGTTTTTTGTCCGGCCGGGCCAGGAAAAAGAATGGTACGATTACTGGAAAAAGGAACGTATGCGCTGGCACCTGGCGCTGGGATTCCCGGCCGGGAAATTCCGTTTCCACGATCATGACAAACTGGCCCATTACGCCAATGCGGCTGCCGACATAGAATTTGAATTCCCTTTCGGGTTCAAGGAGCTGGAAGGCATCCATTCCCGTACCGACTATGACCTGATGGCCCACCAGAAGTTTTCCGGCAAAAAACTGCAGTACTTTGATCCGGAAACCAATGAAAGCTATGTGCCTTATGTGGTAGAGACTTCAATCGGACTGGATCGCATGTTCCTGGCCATCGTCAGCCAGGCCTATACCGAGGAAAAGCTGGAAGACGGTTCAGAGCGCGTGGTGATGCGCATCCCACCCGCACTGGCCCCGGTAAAAGTGGCGGTGCTGCCGCTGATAAAAAAAGACGGCATGCCCGAAAAAGGACGGGAGATCTTCGATCAGCTGAAATACGATTTCAATTGTCATTACGAGGAAAAAGATGCCATCGGTCGCAGATACCGGAGACAGGATGCCATCGGCACCCCCTATTGCATAACGATCGACCATGAAACCCTTGAAAACGGCACGGTGACCATTCGCGAGCGGGACAGTATGGCCCAGGACCGCATTCCGGCAGAAAAGATCCCGGATGTGGTCAGGCAGCGCATCAGCCTCAGGCCGGCAGGCAACGTCCAGGTTTAAAACAGCAGAACACATGACCCTTAACGAGATTAAAGCGCCCATTGACGACCACATGAAAGCGTTTGAGGAGCGCTTCAGGACGGCGATGAAAAGCAGGGTGGCCTTGCTCGACACCATTACCAGGTACATCGTTAAACGCAAGGGCAAGCAGATCCGGCCCCTTTATGTGTTTTTTTCGGCAGGAATGTTTGGGGAGATCACCGAGCGGACCTACCGCGCGGCCAACCTGATCGAATTGCTGCACACCGCCACACTGATTCATGATGATGTGGTGGATGATTCAAACGAACGCAGGGGATTCTTTTCATTGAATGCCCTTTGGAAAAACAAAATCTCCGTACTGGTCGGGGATTACCTGTTGTCTCGCGGACTCCTGCTCTCGCTTGAGAACGACGATTTTGACCTGCTGAAAATCGTGACCAATTCGGTAAAGGAAATGAGCGAGGGGGAGCTGATGCAGATCGAGAAGGCCCGGAGCCTGGATATCAGGGAGGATGTATATTTTGAGATCATCCGGAAAAAGACCGCCAGCCTGATTGCTTCCTGCCTCTC
>SLSG01000137.1 GCA_007130545.1 Bacteroidales bacterium
CCCCGTTGGCGGCAAGTCCCCTGCACGCCGGGGACCCCGAAGTGGGCAGTCCACCTGCCTCCCTCGGACTTGATCCTTTTTACAAGAAGTATGTGGATGCAGGCGGATTTCCGGTAATCAGCTCTGCAAGGGTGCCGGACGAGGCGCTGCTGAAAGCAAGGGAAGTAATCCTGGCCATGACGGCTGAATTGCCTGAGCACATTCTGGATACCATGCGGGCAAGGGGTGTCAGGTTGGGTATAATGGCTGCCAGGTATGAGGGAACCACAGATATTCCTGAACACCGGTTCCTGAAAAACGACACCACGATGAACTGGGATGTCAGGGCACGTGGCCTTGGGGGAACCCCCAGACTGCCGCTTACAACCGCATCCGAGGAAAATATTCTTTGCTACCAGATTGATAAATACCATGCAGAGGATATCCTCGTTCATGAGTTTGCGCATACCATTCACCTGGTGGGCATTGTATTGAATGATCCGGATTTCAATAACCGGCTGCAAAAAATGCTTGACCATGCCCGTTCCAGGGGATTGTGGAAGGACACCTATGCGGAGACCAATATTGAGGAATACTGGGCGGAAGGGGTACAGACCTGGTTCAATGTGAACGCCACGGTTCCGGAAGCCGATGGTCTGCACAACCATATAGGAACACGGGCGCAACTGAAAGAGTACGACCCTGGGCTGTATGAACTGTTAAAAGGCTTTTTCCCGGATAATGACGACTGCATATCCTGCCATGGCAAGAAATAAGCAGGCTTATTTCCCGGCCCGTTTATTTTTACTCCGTGCCTTTCTGCAGTGATTTGCGGAACTCTTTGGGAGTAACCCCATTCAGCTTTCTGAATACCCGGTTGAAATAGGAAAGATTGGAGAAGCCCGACTCATTGGCAACCTGGGAAATACTCATGTCTTTGTTCCCGAGCATGTGGCAGGCGTTGGTTATGCGCACTTCATTGTGGAATTCGGTCAGGGTCTTGCGGGTGCGCTCCTTGAAAAACCGGCAAAAAGCCTCCTTGTTCATATTGGCCACTTCAGCCACTTCTGCCAGTTTTACCTGCCGGTGGCTTTCCTCCATCAGGAAACGCATCACGTTGTCCATCCGGCGTCCTTCCTTTTTCGAGTAGTTCCTCACGCTTCCCATCTTGTTCAGTCGCTGCAAAGTGCCTTCCTGCATGAGGCGGTGCAGTACCTCCATGCTCAGAATGATCCGGTTCAGTCCGGTTATCGTCCGAAGCTTGATAATCCGTTTCTTGATGTAATTGCTTTGGTCGTGGACCTTGTAGCAACCATCCAGTTTTTTGAAAAACTCCATGATCCCGCTGAATTCCTCGATATGCACCAGGTGATTGCCCACCACCTTGAGGTCATAGAACAAGGATTCCATATATGCCCTTTTGGATTTGTCCCCCAAATAATAACTGTCATCATTGCGGAAAACGTGGGGGATGTCCTGTCCCAGAATGTACATGTCTCCCGCTGCGAAACGGCCAATGTAATCTCCAACAACCAGGTTGCCCACACCATGTAAAATCTTGGTTAATTGAACTTCCGGATGCTGATGGAGTTTGTCATAAAAATACGGGACATCGTCCACCTGGTGCCTTACCAGTTGGTTTTCAGGCTTTGGAATCTTGAACGAAAGGACTTTCATATCGGGTTATGCATTTAAGGGCTAAAAATACAAAATAAAGTCAATAAAGTATTAAAAACAGACATCAAAGTATAAATTTCTTATTTTAAATTAGACTAAATTTACATAATATTTGTAAATAGTATCATTGGTTTTAAAGTGTTTGAAGCAATATGGACAATAAGAATAATCGCGAGATTCAATGGAATGGGGTATTTCCCGCGCTGACCACCAAATTTTTCCCGGATGGGGAACTGGATTTTGAGTTGTTTTTTAAAAACCTGGATGCACAGGTCAATGCGGGAGTCGATGGGGTAATCCTGGGAGGAACCCTTGGGGAGGCCAACGCACTTCGGTCAGAAGAGAAAATGGAGCTGACCCGGCAGGTTATTGAGCATCTGCAAGGCAGCCTTCCGGTGGTGATGAATATTGCGGAAGGTTCTACCCGGGATGCGCTGGAGCGGGTAAAGGAGGCAGAGGATGCCGGGGTTGACGGACTTATGGTGCTTCCTCCCATGCGTTACCTGGGTGACCATAGAGAAATCGTCACTTATTTTTCAGAGATTGCTGCCTCGACTGGTCTGCCCATGATGATTTACAACAACCCGGTGGACTATAAAACCCTGGTTACACTGGAGATGTTCGATGAATTGCTGGGGCATGACAATATCCAGGCGGTAAAGGAATCTACCCGCGATATCACCAATGTGACCCGGCTGATCAATCGCTATGGGGACCGGCTGAAAATCTTCTGCGGAGTCGATACCCTGGCCCTCGAGGCCTTACTGATGGGGGCACATGGATGGGTAGCCGGACTTGTATGTGCCTTCCCCAAAGAAACGGTTGCTTTGTACAAATTGGTCAGGGAAGGCAGGATGAACGAGGCCCTGGCCCTGTATCGCTGGTTTATGCCGCTGCTGGAACTGGATATACACCCAAAACTGGTGCAGTACATCAAATTGGCCGAGCAGATGGAAGGCATCGGCTCGGAATACGTGCGTGCCCCGCGCCTTACCCTGACCGGCGAAGAACGGGAGAGGGTGACCAGCATTATTCAAAAGGCCATCGAGACACGGCCCCAATTTTAAAAAAAAAACCTTATGAATCCCTTGGATGTCGTTTTTCAAAAGTCACTTAATGCTTATTTTCAATACCGTGAAACGCCTGCTGTCAGACGGGCCAAGGTATTGCGGTCCATCGCAGACAATATTGAGGGGCTGGGGGAGGAACTGATTACGACCTGCTCAGAAGAGACCAATCTGCCGGCCGGCCGGCTGGAGGGAGAGCGCGGACGAACCTGCAACCAGTTGCGGATGTTCGCCAAACTGTTGGAAGAGGGTTCCTGGGTGGAAGCTGTTATTGACACCGCCCTGCCCGAACGCAAGCCGCTGCCCAGGCCTGATATGCGCCGGATGCTGTTCCCATTGGGCCCGGTGGTGGTGTTCGGTGCCAGCAATTTCCCTTTGGCCTTTTCCACAGCTGGGGGCGATACGGCCTCCGCGCTGGCTGCAGGCTGCACCGTTGTTTACAAGGGGCATCCTGCGCATCCACGGACCTCCCTGCTGGTTGCACAGGCCATATGGTTGGCGGCCCGGGAGCATGACCTGCCCGGGGAGATCTTCAGCCATGTGGAAGGTGATGCGGAAACCGGCCAGCAGCTAGTGATGCACCCGTTTGCAAGGGCTGTGGCTTTTACCGGCTCCCTTGCGGGAGGCACGGCGATTTTTAAAACCGCCTCGGAAAGAAAGACCCCCATCCCGGTTTTTGCCGAAATGGGGAGCGTCAACCCCATTTTTATTCTGCCCGGAAGTTTGGCCGACAATCCGGAGAGCCTGGCTGAATCCGTTTCTCAGTCCGTGCTCTTGGGTGTCGGACAATTTTGCACCAATCCCGGCCTGGTTTTTCTTCCTGAGTCGGATGGGGCAGATGCGTTTCTGAAAGGCATGGGGCAG
>SLSG01000255.1 GCA_007130545.1 Bacteroidales bacterium
GGCTGCAGATTCCGATACTGGACTGGGGTGTATCCAGGGGAAGGATACGCATGGCGGAATCGAACCGCGAGCTGGTCAATACCACGGTGGAACAGGCCATGGTGGATTTTGAACAGGAGGTATTTTTCCGGGTGATGGAATTCAATATGCTGAAAAGCCAGCTGGAAATTGCACGCAAGGCGGATGTCATTGCCGAGAAGCGTTACGAGGTCACACTGCAGCGCTTCATGATCGGACGCATAGATGTGATTGAGCTTAACCTGGCCCTGGAAGAGAAAGACCGGTCCAAGCAACGCTACCTTTCGGCCATGAGGAATTACTGGCGCGGGTTTTACGAAATGCGCAGAATCACGCTGTATGACTTTTTAAATGACCAACCGCTGGTAGTGGATTTTGATACGATCTAGCTGTTGGCTTTTGGACATTGGGTATTGGGTATTGGGTATTGGGTATTGGGTATTGGCTAATAGCTAACAGCCAACAGCCAACCACCAACAGCCAACCACCAAAAACCAACCACCAACAGCCAACAGCCAACAGCCAACCACCAAAAACCAACAGCCATGAAGAAGATATTGGTGATTCGTTTCAGTTCGATCGGCGACATTGTGTTGACGACGCCGGTGGTGCGTTGCCTGAAAAACACACCGGGACTGCAGGCAGAGGTGCATTATGCGACCAAGAAGCAATTTGCCGGGATGCTGGAGGCCAATCCCCACATCGACCTGGTGCATGTGCTGGACGGCGGCCTGCTTAACCTGATCAAAAGGTTGCGTGCCGAGCGTTTTGATTATGTGGTGGACCTGCACAACAATTTGCGGTCAAACACCATCCGCCTGGCCCTGGGCAAACCATCCAGGGGGTTTAATAAATTGAATATCAAAAAATGGCTACTGACAAACTTCAAAGTCAACCGGCTGCCGGATTTGCATATTGTGGACCGGTACATGGCTGCGGCCGGCAAGCTGGGGGTGAAAAACGACGGCAAAGGCCTTGATTTTTTTATTCCTGAGACTGAGCAAGGATTTCCTGAAGGTGTTCCCACGCGGTTCCGGAAAGGCTTCGTGGCTTTCGTGATTGGGGGCAAGCATTTCACAAAACGCCTGCCAAACGAAAAGATTATAGAGATTTGCAAGTCCCTGGAAAAACCGGTGATACTGCTGGGGGGAAAGGAGGACCTTGCAAACGGGAATGCGATACAATCGGCTGGCGGGCCCCTCGTGTTTAACGGATGCGGGAAATTTTCGCTAAACCAGTCGGCTTTTCTGGTAAGGGAGTCGGATGCCGTGTTGACACACGATACAGGACTGATGCACATTGCTGCTGCTTTCGGCAAGCGGGTGATTTCGATCTGGGGCAACACCGTCCCGGAATTCGGGATGTACCCCTATATGCCTGAGCATCCGGAAAGGTCTGAACTGGTCGGGGTAGATGGGCTGTCCTGCCGGCCCTGCTCCAAGATCGGTTATGAAAAATGCCCCAAAGCTCACTTTGACTGCATGAACAAAATTCCGGTTGGAGAGGTGGCGGAGAGGGTCAACAGGCTCTAGTAAACGCCAGTCAGGAAGGGATTGGACCTTTTTTCCTCACCGATGGTCGTGGCGGGTCCGTGTCCCGGATAGACGGTCACCTCATCGGGCAGCACCAGCAATTTGTCAAGTATAGACTTGATCAGGGTGTCATGGTCACCCGTTGGCAGGTCAGTCCGGCCAATTCCGCCGTTGAACAGCACATCCCCCACCACCACGTATTTCTCCTTCTCATTGTAGTAGCAAAGGCTGCCGGCCGCGTGCCCGGGGGTATGCATCACCTTTAGCTCCTGCTTTCCGAATGAGATGGTGTCCCCTTCATCCAGAAAGGTGTCGGGAAGTATGGGTTTTTTCACATCGAAGCCGAACACCTTTCCGTATTCCTTGGCGTTATCCAGGAAGCCCAGGCTGTCCTTATGGGTCAGGGGTTTGAGCTTGAACTGCTTACTGGCAAAACGGCTCCCGAGCATGTGGTCTATGTGGCAATGGGTGAACAGTATGGCCGCAGGTTTCAGTCCGGCAGATGCAATAAAATCAGCCAGCTGCTTTTCCTCATGCTTTTCATAACAGGCCGGGTCAATGATCACACAGGCGAGGCTGTCATCATAGATGATATGGGTGTTGACCTGGAAGGGGTTAAATGGAATAATCTTGATCTGACTCATAGGAAGATTTAATGTTGGATTGGTCGGCTGTACCCAAAGTTACAAAAATCCTGCCATTGCAGACGCCCATAATTTTTCCCCGGAACACGAAAAAAAAATGTAAATTGGTCCCACACCATTGCTGCAGCATCCGTTGCAATTGCTTCCTGCAAAACAATTCGGTTGCAAACAGGAACAATGCTGCGGCATCCGTGGAACATTGCTGCAGCATCCGACAAAAATAAAAGATCATGGATACAATCGCGAGAATCAAGTCCCTGGCCAGGGAATACTTTGAAGATGTGGTGTTCCACAGGAGGCATTTTCATGCCAGTCCTGAACTGTCCCTGCAGGAGCAAAAAACCGCCGCCTACATTGTCGCACAGCTCAAGGAGATGGGAATCCCTTACCAGGAAGGGATTGCCGGTACCGGGCTTGTAGCCACCATCACCGGTTCGAAGGGGCCGGGGGGTGTGGTGGCCCTGAGGGCCGATATGGACGCCCTGCCTATTCAGGAGGAGAACAGGGTGGAGTACAAGTCTGCCCACCCCGGTGTGATGCATGCCTGCGGCCATGACGTGCATATGGCAAGTCTGCTTGGCACCGCCCGCATTCTGCAGGCCATGCGCGGTGAATGGGGCGGGACGGTCAGGCTGTTTTTCCAGCCATCGGAGGAGAAGGCTCCCGGGGGTGCCAACCTGATGATCGGGGAGGGGGTGCTGAAAGACCCGGTTCCCTCGGCCATTTTTGGCCAGCATGTTTTCCCCGGCTTGCCGGCCGGAAAAGTGGGGGTCAAAAGCGGCAAGTACATGGCCTCGGCAGATGAAGTTTACATCACGGTGAAGGGCAAGGGGGGGCATGCAGCCACCCCGCATTTGGTGATCGACCCCATCGTAATTGCCTCCCATATCGTGGTGGCCCTGCAGACGATCGTCAGCCGGAATGCACGGCCACCGGTACCCACGGTGCTTTCTTTCGGGCGCTTTGTCGGATTGGGCCATACCAATATTATCCCGGATGAGGTAAAGCTGGAGGGAACCTTCCGAACATTTGACGAGGAGTGGCGGGAAAAGGCATTGCGGCGCATCCGTGAAACCGCGGTGTTCATCGCACAGGGCATGGGGGGCGACTGCGAGGTATATGTGGAAAAAGGCTATCCGTTTCTGGTCAACGATGAACAGCTGACCGGCAGTTTTCGCAAGCTGGCAGGGGAGTACCTTGGTCCCGGGAACGTGGAGGAGCTGGATCTGGCCATGACGGCAGAAGATTTCTCCTTTTTCTCCCAACACCTGCCCGCCGTGTTTTACCGCCTGGGCATCCGAAATGTGGAGAAGGGCTTCACCTCCAACTTGCACACCCCCACCTTCGATGTGGATGAACAGGCGCTGGAGACCGGGATGGGGTTGA